>JBLNAO010000422.1:0-3919 GCA_050259395.1 Chloroflexota bacterium | reverse complement strand
GTATCGAATTCTGTTCCGAGTGCGGCTAATATAGCAGCCCCGGTAGGGGTGGTCGCTTCAAAATTTACTCCACCGTGCCTCACTGTCATTCCTTTAACGATTTCTGCAGTTGCAGGTGCCGGAACAGGCAATTTCCCATGGTCACATTTTACAAATCCGCCTCCAAGTTCAACCGGTGAGACGTATACACCTTCCACATCAAGGGCTTTGAAGCAGATTGCAGCTCCTACGACATCGACAATAGAGTCAATGGCGCCCACTTCATGAAAATGCACGTGATCGAGCGGAACATTATGGACCTTAGCCTCAGCCTGTGCTATTTTCATGAATATCTTTTTGCTGAGATCTTTAGTGCCGGAGTCAAGGGTAGAATCATTAACGATCTTCTCTATATCTGAAAGATGCCTGTGTGCGTGCTCATGCCTTGTCTGCTTCACCGTTACCTTTGTGCCGTTTATGCCGTGACGCTGATCTTTTTCAACAATTATTTCCCAGCCTTTGAGATTGAGCTTGTTAAGCTCGCTGATCAGGTAATCCTTATCAACTCCAATGTCGATCATTGCACCCAGATTCATGTCCCCGCTTATACCTGAGAAACAGTCGTAATAAAGTAATTTCATTTTCTTGTTTTTATCCGGATTAAATAAAGTAACAAGTATAGTTCATTAGTAGCATTCCTGGTGCGAAGATACTATTTACGATCTTTACTGAATAATAAAAAAAAAAATCGTATTTTCGGCGCTTGATGCATAGTCTGACGTTAGAATAAAATCATCAAAAACATGAAACGCAGAGATTTTCTGAAGACTTCACTTGGTGGGAGTATGGCGGCTGGCGCTGCTCTGGGCCTTGGAGGTTATGACAGGTTGTGGAAGCAGGCTCCCGCTGCAGCACCGAAATATGATATGGTGGCGGTGATGGGGGGAAATGCAGATGCCATGTTCGATCTTGGAATCCAGGAATATGGCGGTATGGGAGCATTCGTCAAGAAAGGGCAGAAAGTGCTCGTGAAGCCAAATATCGGTTGGGACGTTATACCAGAACTTGCAGCAAACACCAACCCCGCACTGATAAAAAGAATAATCGAGCATTGCTTCAATGCCGGAGCCAGGGAAGTTTATGTTTTTGACCATACCTGCGATAACTGGGTGAATTGCTACAAAAACTCGGGAATTGAAAAGATCGCAAAGAGCGCAGGCGCAAAAGTTGTTCCGGCAAATTCTGAGAATTACTACCAGGAAATCACAATACCGGGAGGAGTGAAGCTGCAGAAGGCAAAAGTACATGAAATCCTTCTGGAAACGGATGTCTTCATAAACGTTCCCGTGCTGAAAGATCATAACTCAACAAGAATGACCGCTTCACTCAAAAACATGATGGGCGTTGTGTGGGACAGGGCATACTGGCACGCAAACAATCTAGATCAGTGCATTGCAGATTATGCTCTTTTCGAGAAAAAGCCGACACTTAATATAATAGATTGCTTTAATGTAATGGTGAAACATGGCCCTCAGGGTGTTTCGAAAGAAGATGTTGTTCTTATGAAATCACAGATACTAACGACAGACTGGGTGGCGGGCGATGCAGCCGCAGCTAGAATGCTGAAGGTCCCTGTTGAATTGATTAGTTACATTCCCATAGCACATAAAATGGGCATCGGCAACATGAATATCGATGGCCTGAACATTAAAAGGATTAAAATGTAATTTCTGATGAAAACGCATCAGCTCAAAACCCTCCGGATCGTTCTCGGAGGCTTGTTTTTCTTATCGGTATTTCTTGTCTTTGTTGATTTCAGATCACTTGTTCCGACTAAATATACCCAGATTATCCTCTTTCTTCAGTTCATTCCTTCGACTCTCAAGTTTTATGACCTGGGAACCATTGCTGCAATTGGATTCATAATAGTGCTCCTTCTGACACTTCTTTCCGGAAGGACATATTGCTCGTTGTTCTGCCCTCTTGGAATTTGGCAGGATATCTTCAGCAGGATAGGGGGAAAATTCAAGAAAAGATTCAGAAGATTCGGATACAAAAAGCCGCACACCATCCTGAGATATTCCCTTCTGGCAATAACGCTTGTGGTAACAATGTTCTGGGGGATTTACATGCTCACCCTCCTGGACCCATACAGCATTTTCGGAAGGTTTATGACCTATTTTGCTAAACCCGCTGTAATAGCCTCGAATAACTTTTTATCAAATATTTTAGGAAAATTCGACATCTACACCCTCAGCCATACTCCAATCAAGCCATTTGCACTTGTAATGTATTCGGTTCCGGTGGTGTTCTTCCTTCTGGTAGGAGTGATGTCATTCACCAAAGGGCGTTTTTACTGCAATACAATCTGTCCGGTAGGGACTTTCCTGGGTCTTATTTCAAAAATTTCCTTATTCCGGATCAACATTAACGAATCGGCATGCACACGTTGCGGGCGCTGTGCCATGCAGTGCAAATCATCATGCATCGATTTTCTCAAACACGATGTCGATGTGTCAAGATGCGTTGATTGTTTCAACTGCATCAATATTTGCCAGGAAGATGCTGTTTCTTACGGTTTTGTAAAATTAAAGAAGAAAGAGCACAAGGTAGACGAGAGCAGGCGTTCCGCAATAGCCAGTTCTGTAATGCTGTTACTCGGTGTTTCAGCAGTTGCGAAAGGGCAGGAAACCAAGGCTCCGACTCCAAAGAAACCATCAACCGTGAAGGAAGAAAAGAACTTCCCTGTATGTCCTCCGGGAGCGTTGTCGATAGATGAGCTGAACAAGAAATGCACTGCCTGTTCCCTTTGTATAAACGCTTGTCCCAACGGAGTGCTGCAGCCTGCCTTCAAGGAATATGGACTTGCCGGAATGATGCAGCCCGTAATGAACTATCACAAAAGCTTCTGCACCTTCAAATGCACTGTCTGCACCGAGGTTTGTCCGACACATGCCCTTCAGTCGTTGATCCTGGAGGCGAAACAGCTGACACAGCTGGGCAAGGTTAAGTTCATTAAGGACAATTGCGTGGTGAAAACCGAGAAGACTGCCTGTGGCGCATGCTCTGAAAGCTGCCCGACGAAAGCGGTATACATGGTGCCGTTCGAAGGCAATCTCCTGATACCCGAGGTAAATGACGAGATATGCATTGGCTGCGGACATTGCGAATTTGCATGCCCGACAACGCCCTACAAAGCTATCTATGTTGACGGGAATGCCGTTCACCTTGCGGCCAAAAAGCCTGAAAACCAGAAATCGGACATGGAAACCCCGGTGGAATTTCCTTTCTGAAATATATTAAATATGAATCCTTCCCACATTGAACATATCGGAATAGCTGTTGCTGACCTCGATAACGCAATCTCCCTCTTTGAAAAAATCCTGGGGCAGAAATGCTACAATATTGAAGAAGTTGCCGATCAGAAGGTGAAAACAGCTTTCTTCAAAGTCGGAGAAACTAAAATAGAGTTGCTTCAATCAACTGATAGCGAGGGTCCTATAGGCAGGTTTATCGAGAAAAAAGGTGAAGGAATTCATCATATTGCTTTTGCGGTGAGTAAGATAGAGGATAAGCTCCGGCAGGCAGATGGCGCAGGCATTAAGCTGATCGACGCAATACCAAGGAAAGGTGCGGAAGGCCTCGACATTGCTTTCCTGCATCCGAAATCGACAAACGGCGTCCTTATCGAACTCTGCGAGGATAAGAAATTGCCGGATATTCTTGTCTAAGCCCGAGGGGGCCTCAATCCCTGTTTCAACAACGGATTTATTCTGTGACAGGTCGTGATCCGTCGCTATCTTTTCCAGCTTGATTCCTGTCTGAAAATTCGTTAGATTTGTATAACAAAACAACATTCCGGCAAGATGGAAAGGTCACAGGCTGTTACCGGGAATGCAGGTCCGAAAGTGCGTTCAGATTGTGAAATCACCCTTGAAAC
>JBLNAO010000421.1:0-4899 GCA_050259395.1 Chloroflexota bacterium | reverse complement strand
CTGTTTTCTTTTCTGTTCCATCCTCGAGCTTTACCGGTAGCCCTCCTTCCATTACTGTAGTACGGGTGTCGTCGTCAAAGATCAGGTGCGTATTGAGCCGCAGGTCTGTGAACCAGTTAAGATTGTACACTGCAATCATTTCCCAGTCAACATCGATGTTCTGAGGGTTATGTATGTAATTTGTGAAGAGCTGCAACCTGTTGGTGAGTGTTACATTTTTCACAGGCCTGCTTATCCTCGAGACCATGATGCTGGCTCCCGGTTCGTGCTTGGAAGTCTTTCCAACCTCGACCCCATACCTTGTCTGGTCAATCTTGCCGGCAATAAGGGAATCTTTTGTAATTTTTCCTCCGGCAGGCACGAATGTCGCCTTGTATGACAGAGGCGAAAAGTTAATGGAGGTTTCCTTGTTCGGTTTGTAGTCAAGACCAAACCCGAGGGTGAGCACTGCAGGGTTCATGAATTTTGAAACCACTGAAGATACTTCTTCTCCATTGACTTTTGTATATGATTTGCCTATTGCCACCTGTGTCTTGAAAAGCATTATGGCGCTGAAATCGAACTTACCGAACGCCTTGTGATTCACCTTGGAGTTGGTCTCAAGAAGATCAAGGTTTTTGCGTATATCCTCACCGCCGGAAGCCATGAAGCCCAACTTAAGCCGTGCAAAGTTGGCTGAGGAGAGCTTTAAGTCAGGATTCTTGAAATCTGCATAACCTGTAATATCCAGGGCTGATGAGACGCTGTTTTCCCCGCCTTTCACCCAGTTCGAGAGTGCCGACTGGCTGAACACGAGTGAAGATTCTGTCCTGTAGTTCCATAGATGCTTCTTAACGACGATATTCTGTTTCTCAAGCTTTGATCTGTCGATTTTCGGAACATTAATCGTTGCCGAAGAATAATCAGCCTGCTTCATCGGCTTCCTGAAATTAATTCCCTGCTCGAGGTAAAGTCCAATGGTGTTTCTGTCTTCATTCCCGATCCACACTGTAACCGAATCGTTGAATTCATTCCTGAGCCAGTACCGTCTCATGGTGCCGTTCGATCTAGTATTAAGCCATACCGGGATTGAAGAGCCACCTGAACCGGTAAAATTAATGATGGCCGAATCCCTCTGACTGACATACTCGAGAAGCGACATGACCGCAACTTTTAAAGAATCGCTCTGGTAAGGGTAATCGAGATACCTGAAAGGGAAACCTGCTCTCGCAGAAGTTGTGTTTTCAACTGTATCTATTATGACCATAAGAGTAGTGTCCTTCAGCATCTGATTCGATCCGGCATCTGAAAAACCAGGTGTGACAGGATTAAGCGTCAAAGTGTCGCCACCTGCCATCAGCAGTGTGTCGTTAACAGAGATGCTGTCGGTCCGCATCGGAAACGGCTGTGTTTCAACAACCGGGACCTTCATCTTCAATGGTTCCCATATATAGAATTTGTCCCATGGAATGTAAAGAGAATCGTAGGGATAATGTCTGAGATAAGTTTCAACCGAATCATATCTGACTGAAGAGGCTTCGAATACAAGATGGTTCAGCGCCTTCCTGAAAGGATCATCAGGATTGATCCAGTATGAAGTTCTGGTCTTCTGCTTAAGAAAATCTATTGACTGATCCCTGGAAAGCTTGATCTCTGGGCGGCCTGCATTGTTCCCGAAATTCACTCCGCTGCTCTTCAGTGAATCTATCGCTGCCCTGAGAGCATCAGCTTTCGCCGGCTGTTCCTGCGAGTAGCCTGAAATGCACATAATGATGAAAAACAAAGACAGCAATGATTTAGGATAATCCACTCTCATAACTGGGTTATTTTGGCTTTTTTCACGCGTTGAATATATCACAAATACTATTAATTTTACAATATGGTTTCTGTTTCTGTGCATATATCCTTTCTCAAACCCGGGGCCCTTTTTGATAAATTCAGAAATATCAAAAACAGGGACGCCTTCCCTGCAGGAATATATTCGATGCTACTCAAACGCTGACTCACGGCCGTTTATTTCATTTCGTTTACAGATTAGTTCAGGATTCAGGCTATTCATTTTTTATAATTGTCAAGGTCATGCAACTTCCGCCAACAGAACAGTTCAAAATCAAGGTAGTAGAAAAAATTTTCAGCAGCACCCGCGAACAGAGAGAAGAATGGATAAAAAAGGCATCATGGAATCTCTTCAATCTCCGCTCCGAACAGGTCTTCATAGATCTTCTCACAGATTCGGGAACCGGGGCCATGAGCGATAAACAATGGGCTGCCATCATGACTGGGGATGAGAGCTATGCTGGTGCATCCTCTTATTACAATCTCAAGGCGGCCATCGAAGACATTACCGGGTTCCGGTATTTTCTTCCGACACACCAGGGCAGAGCCGCTGAAAATGTGCTTTTTTCAACAATAGTGAAAGAAGGCGATGTCGTACCAGGAAATTCACATTTTGATACAACCAAGGGGCATATTGAATTCAGGAAGGCAACTGCAGCCGATTGCACCGTAGATATTGCAGCAGATTCATCGGCTGTTCACCCTTTCAAGGGGAATGTCGATCTGGCGAAACTGGAGAATTTACTCAAAAGCACTCCTGCAGAGAAGATACCATGCATACTGGTTACAATTACAAACAATACTGCAGGCGGGCAGCCTGTAAGCATGGAAAACCTGAGAGAGACTGGCCGGCTCGCAAAAAAATATGGTGTCAGGTTCTTCATCGACTCTGCACGTTTTGCTGAGAATGCCTACTTCATAAAAACACGGGAGGATGGGTATGCTGACAAGGATATCAGGGATATAGCACGTGAAATGTTCTCCTTCGCTGACGGGATGACGATGAGCTCCAAGAAGGACGGCATTGTGAATATCGGAGGATTTATAGGATTCAGGAATGAAGAGCTCTTCAGGCAGGCTTCAATGTTTAACATAATGTTTGAAGGCTTTATTACTTATGGCGGTATGGCAGGACGCGACATGAACGCGCTTGCTCAGGGCCTCTATGAAGCAACCGAATTCACCTACCTTGAGACAAGAATAAACCAGGTGGCTCTTCTTGGAACAAGACTGCAGGAGTATGGAATCCCGGTATTGCAGCCCTTTGGCGGCCACGCCATTTTTATCGATGCACTTAAGTTCCTTCCCGGGATCCCGCGTGAAGAATTCCCGGCTCAGACTCTTGGAACGGAATTATATATTGAAGGTGGTGTGAGATCTGCTGAGATAGGAACCCTGATGGCCGACCGGGACCCTGTTACAAGAAAAAACAGGTTCCCGGCAATGGAACTGGTCAGGCTTGCAGTGCCACGAAGGGTCTATACTGACAATCATATGGAGTATGTTGCAGCGGCAGTTAAGAATGTGCATGAAAGAAGGGAAAAAATCAGGCATGGTCTTAAAATTACCTGGGAAGCCGGCATTATGAGGCATTTTACAGTTAAATTGGAAAAAATTTAATTCTCTTAACTGTTCAGAGTCCCGGGTTCAGGATTACCTTTGAACCGTCAAAAATTAAAATGAAGGATCTCACAAACGGAAATGAAGGTAAGCTCATTCTCGAATTTGCCGCCCCTATGCTGCTGGGCACGGTTTTCCAGCAATTATTCAGCATCGTCGACAGCATTGTAGTAGGCAATTACATTGGTAAGGAGGCCCTTGCTGCAGTGGGGGCATCTTTCCCTGTGATCTTCGTCATGGTGTCGATGATAATCGGCCTTGTAATGGGCACAACGGTTGTCATTTCACAGTATTTCGGGGCAGGTGATTTTACAAGGGTTAAAAGGGCGATTGACACAATGTACATCTACAGCACTGTTGCGGGTGTCATCTCCACAATAGTCGGGCTTCTCATTGCGGAGCCCCTTCTCAGAATGCTCGATCTGCCGGAAAACATTCTTCCCGGTGCGGTTTTATACCTGAAAATATACCTTTCAGGAATGCTCATCTTTTTCGGATACAACGGCACAAGCGCAGTACTCAGAGGCCTGGGCGATTCTAAAACTCCGCTTTACTTTCTAATAATAGCAACTGTCGCCAACATCATACTGGTTTTGCTTTTCGTGGCTGTTTTCGGGTGGGGCATTGCAGGAGCGGCTTACGCGACACTCGTTGCAAATACCATTGCCTTCGGCCTGGCAATCTACTGGCTCAACAGGACTCATAAGCTGATTAGGATTGCTATAAGGGGATTGCATTTCGACAGGGAAATATTCAGGCAGAGCATACGCATAGGGTTGCCGACCGGCATTCAGCAGACACTAGTAGCCATCGGTGGACTTGCACTTCTCGGCATAGTCAACCAGTTCGGCACAGACATAATTGCCGGCTACTCGGTTGCCAGCAGGCTCGATTCAATGGCCCTGATACCTGCCATGTCGTTTTCACAGGCTCTCTCCACGTTTGTCGGTCAAAATGTGGGCGCCAATAAATATGAAAGGATAAGAACGGGACTTATTTCTACAATTAAGATGTCGGGAATTGTAACAATTGTTACAAGCCTCGTGGTGATTTTTGGTGGTCATTTACTGATGAGTCTTTTTACAAAAGACCAGGCTGTAATCCACGCCGGAGATCAGTATCTGACAATTGTAAGCGCTTCATACCTGCTCTTTACCATGATGTTCATATACACCGGGCTTCTTCGCGGAGCAGGCGATACCCTGATTCCAATGTTCTTCTCGCTTCTGTCACTGTGGCTCATAAGAATACCGGTTGCCTGGTTCCTCTCTGAAAAGATCGGATCAGTCGGCATCTGGTGGTCCATTCCTGCAGGATGGGCCGTTGGGCTCGCACTGGCGTACTTTTATTACCGTACCGGACGCTGGAAGAAGATGGCAGTTGTCAGATATGGCAAAAAAGTGTAATTTTAGGTTTATATTGATTCTCAACAAAATTCAGGATGATCAAATCAATGACTGGCTA
>JBLNAO010000420.1:0-3690 GCA_050259395.1 Chloroflexota bacterium | reverse complement strand
GCCTTATCTTATTTCCCCTCCTTTTTAAGGAGGAGTGGCCCGGAACTGATAAATAAAGGTAATAATACCAGTGAATCAATACTCCGAATTGGAAGATTTTCTCCGGATTGCTATCATTCATTTATTCCTGCTACGACCAGGGGATTCCTCACTCCGCTTCGCTGCGTTTCGGAATGACCGAAGGGAGGGATCCCTGGGAGCTTGCAGACGTTCCAGGCAATACTTAATCATTTCTCAGTATGTACTCAATCACACTCTTATCCGGCACAAATTCCAGCCTGTAAACAGGAACACCATTGCACAACGAGGTTAATGAATCGAGAAGGCCGCGGGTTATTTCGATTCCCCAGTTCTGCTGTATGCAGTTAGCCATTACAAGGCTTACTGCAGCGGCTCCTTCAACCTTTGCCAACTTGTTTTCACAGCCATGGCTGATCAGAAAGATCTTATCGAGTGATGATTCACGAGGCTCGTCATTATCGTACACCGGGGTATTGTACATTCTGTATTTCCCGCCATCACGCCGGAGTACAAGCCTGTCATCATGAATAACCTTTGCACCGGCATCGCCCCAGATACTTGCCATCGTTGTCTTGCCTTGCCCTGAGATGCCGCTGAAAAGATATCCCCGGCTGTTATAATTAATGCCTGAGGCATGTATCATAAGATCGTTATTGACAACTGTAAGGTAATAAAGAATAAGTCCGTCGAGCGGGTATTCAAAAGGATCGGCTTTACCACCTTTTCCTTCTATCCAGAGCTCCCAGGAATTCGACTGAAGCTCGAATTTCAGTACGGCACTTTCCTGTTCTGACGATTGAGGAAAGACAGTCGTGATGTATATCTGTCCGCCATGTTTCCAAACGCTCCAGAATTCTGGGTTCCTTTGATATCTGACTCCTTCAACTTCCTCAACATACGGTGCATGAAAAACACGGGTGGCGCCAGCAGGGATTTTGCAATCAACAGAGAAGACCTTTAGGGTCAGATCAGGCTCCCCTGAAGTTCTTTCGATCTGCCCCCCTGAATTGGGGAGGGACGGAGAGGCTTTAGAAGCATCAAACGAACCATCCGGCCTCACCCCCTCTTTCCCCCTCTCCCGGGGTGAGATGGGGAAGGAAGTCGACGCCTGATCATTTACTATAAACTTCTCAAACCTCTTCCCCGGAACAAGATCGATGTCAGATGATTCGAGCCTGATGCTGTAACCGGCAATATTAAGCGTATATTCTTTCAGCTGATAATCTTTTATCTCTGGAGTCCTCTGTGCAACTCAGTGTAACAATTGCTATTTTATAATAAGATATTTATCCAGCTTCCCGATAAACTCCATCACATCAGCTTCCGCCTCTTCATCCGAAGTCTCATATTCCGCTGTAAGCGCCGCAACGATTTCCCCGACTGTCCTCCTTCCGTCTATCTGTTCCCACAAAAATGCCCCAGTTTCATTAAGGGTATACACGCTGTTCATGTCAGCAATGTTGTCGCTCAATGGCACCAGGACATACTCGCTTCCGGTCTTTCTTGTAACTATCGATGGTGAGTGTGAAAGTATTGATTGTAAATCCGTCATGTCTCCTGTTTATGAGCCAAATGTATTAAAAATCCGCTTCCTTTTTTTTGTACCTTCGCAAAAACCAAAATTATGAGTCACAAGGGAAAAGGAAAGCACGGCAGGGGTATGTCCAAAGAATCTCTGACGGAGCAGGTGGTTTCCGTTCTTTCAAACAGCTCTGAGAAGGGCTACAATTATAAACAGATCGCAAAACGCCTTAATATTACTGAACCCGCCGAAAGGGAGTTTATCTCCGATATCCTCGATGAGCTGAAACAACAGGGCCGGGCACAGGAGGTCTACCGCGGAAAATACAGGATGAAGCAGGCTCGCGGTTATATAACCGGAACCGTTGATATGACACGCCAGGGTTACGGATTTGTTGTAACTGAAGATCTCGAAGAGGACGTTTTTGTAACAGGAAAAAATCTCCGGACAGCATTGCATGGAGACAAAGTGAAAGTCTGGATGTTCGCCAGGAAAAAGGGAGCCCGTCCGGAAGGTGAGGTCGTCGAGATCATAGAAAGATCTCGCACTACCTTTGTAGGAACAATTGAGGTGATGCCAAACTTCGCCTTCCTGATTCCCGATAACAGGAACATGCCATTCGATCTCTTCATACCCAATGCGAAGCTGAATGGCGCTAAACAGGGACAGAAAGCAGTAGCAAAAGTTGTTGACTGGGACGCCAAATCAAAGAATCCTGTAGCCGAGATTGTGAAAGTGCTTGGCTACCCTGGGCAGAATGAGACAGAAATCCACGCAATCCTTGCAGAATTCGAGCTGCCATATGAATTCACTGAAGAGGTTGAAATGGATGCAGAAAAGATTCCTTCAGAGATTACTCCTGAGGAGATTAAAGGGAGAAGGGATTTCAGGGATATTCCGACATTCACCATCGACCCTGAAGATGCCAAGGATTACGATGATGCATTATCGCTGAGGCAGCTTGAAAGCGGAAACTGGGAGGTGGGAGTCCATATTGCCGATGTTACCCATTACGTCAATATCGATTCTCTTATAGAGGAGGAAGCAAAGCAGAGGGCCACATCAATATACCTTGTCGACCGGGTGGTTCCAATGCTCCCGGAGAAACTTTCAAATAACATCTGCTCACTCAGGCCAGCCGAGGATAAGCTGACATACTCGGCAGTTTTCGAGCTGAACGAAAAAGCTGAAGTCATTGATGAATGGTTCGGCAGAACCATCATAAACTCGGATAAGAGATTTTCTTATAGTGAAGCTCAGAAAGTCATTGATTCAGGCGATGGCGACATGAAGGACCAGGTACTGGTGCTTCACGATCTTGCACAGCGCCTGCGGAAGAAAAGATTTTCGGCAGGGGCATTCGATTTTGAGAAGATCGAGGTGAAGTTCGATCTCGATGAAAACGGGAAGCCTCTTGGCATAAAATTCCGGGACATGGGGACAGCCAACCAGCTTATAGAGGAATTCATGCTCCTGGCAAACAGGCGTGTTGCGGAATATGTAGGGAAAAAGCTTAAAGGCAGAACGATGGTCTACCGGATCCACGACAAGCCCGACCCCGAGAAGATCAGCAGCTTTGTGCATTTCATCAAGAGATTTGGATACAAGCTGATGGAGGATGAAGCAACCTCACTGCCAAAAGCCATGAACAAGCTGCTCAACAAGGTCTCCGGTAGAAAAGAGCAGAACATTATCGAGACTCTTGCCCTGAGGTCAATGGCCAAAGCCATATATTCTACGGATAATATCGGCCATTACGGCCTGTCTTTCAAATACTATACACATTTCACTTCACCGATCAGGCGCTACCCCGACATGATGGTCCATAGGTTGCTTTCGGTCTACCTCGCAGGTGAGAAGCCTTCAGGACATGACAGGTTTGAAAAGCTGTGCGATCATTCATCAAAAATGGAGAGGCTTGCCAATGAAGCGGAGCGCGCATCGGTCAAATACAAGCAGGTGGAGTTCATGATGGACAAAACCGGGCAGGTGTTCGACGGAGTAATCTCGGGTGTCACCGAATGGGGAATTTATGTCGAGATCATCGAGAACCAGTGCGAGGGGATGATCCACATCCGCGAGCTCGACGACGACTATTACGAATATGATGAAGAGAATTACTGCATCAGGGGCAAATCAACGGGCAA
>JBLNAO010000419.1:0-6053 GCA_050259395.1 Chloroflexota bacterium | reverse complement strand
AGTATTATTACTGGAAATCACCTCGAATACGGGGGGATTGGCTATTGATTTTTTTACTTTACACAGTTCTGCTACATTAATCACCGACTGGCGGTATTTTTCGGGAAAATCGGGAGGGAGTTGAATGTCGATTGTAAGTTTAACCGGCAGGCCGGTTTCCTGGCTGAAGACTGTCTTTTGCAGTACCCTTATTCCATCCGTGTTAAGCTGCCTGTTGTCACAAAATGATTTGACATAGACAGCTGCACATGTTCCGATTGCCGCAAGGTAAAGGTCAAAAGGGGAAGGAGCCGAACCAGTACCTCCATTGTTTTCAGGCTGATCAGTCTTAATTGAGAATCCATGGTGATGCGCAGTGATGATCTTTCCACCGTCGAATGTGATTTCCATCATGGTTACTTTACATTATTGATTAATTCATTAAGCTGTGCCGTAAGGATGAAAACGTCAAAGTTTCCCGTACCTTCTTCTGTTTCTTTTTCTATTGTAAAACATTTACGGTGAGAGATGTTGCTGAAATTATGTCTCTCAAGGATTCTGCCAAGCTGATCAGGGTCAAAACCTTTATGGCCATTAAAATCCTTTCCGTGAAATGAGCCATCCTCAGGGTAAAGATCTGCAACAGCGAGAAACCCTCCGGGGTTCAGCATAACTGAAAATTTATCGATAAGTCGCTGTATGCCGGTAACATGGTGAAGCACCATCTGGCTGAATATCAGGTCAAACTTTTCATCCGTAAAATCTTCTATTTCCAGGTCAAAATGAACAGCCTTCAGATTCGCCGCTCCTGTTTTCAGGATCTTGTTATTCATCATTTGCACCATACCCTCCGAGTTGTCCATCATTGTTATCTGCTTAACATAATCCAGGAGCAGCATGCTTGTTATTCCGGTACCGGCACCGAATTCGAGGACATTCATTGTCTTTTTCAACGGAATCATCAAACGGATATGTTCCGCAACAGCTTCCGAACGCTTTGTATGCATGGGATTGCTGTCCCAGCCTGATGCTTTCAGATCAAACTCATTCATGGTTGCAAAGGTAGTGATTTACCTAATCGAGAATGAACCATCCACCTGTAAGGTTTCGTTTGAAATTCAGGTGATTGAATTCGTTTGTATGATTATCATATATGTAATCATTCTTCCATTCTCCGATATTTCCAGCAACCTTTCCGATTGCATCAAGAATATACTCCAGCTCATCATTTGTCATTGTGGGATGAAGGGAGAGCCTTATCCATCCCGGCTTCAGCGATAGATCACCCGCATCGATCCTGTCTGTGATTTCTTTAGACATACTGAAATCGACATTCAGCAGGAAATGACCATAGGTGCCTGCGCATGAACACCCTCCCCGTGTCTGGATCCCAAAACGATCATTCAGTATCCGGGTAACAAGATTATGGTGGATATTATCGATATAAAATGAAAAGATGCCAAGCCTTTCCGTTATGTTTTCGGCAAGAATATGAAGTCCATTGATTTTCTTCAGCCTGGCAAATGCCATTCCAGTCAGCTCATGTTCCCGTTCACGGATTTTTTCGATAGTCATTTTCTCTTTCAGCCTTATTGCGAGAGCAGCTTTTATGCCCTGCAGGAAGCCCGGAGTGCCGCCGTCCTCCTTTACTTCAATGTCGGAGATATACTTGTAGCCTCCCCACCTGTTGGTCCATTTGACAGTTCCTCCCCCGGGCGTGTCGGGTATGTCGTTGCGGTAAAGCTTACGGCTGAATACCATGACGCCGGCGCTTCCGGGTCCGCCGAGAAATTTATGAGGAGAGAAAAATATTGCATCGAGCTGTTCCATCGGGTCTGAAGGATGCATGTTTATTTCAACATACGGAGCTGATGCGGCAAAATCGATAAAGCAGTAACCTTTGTTCTCATGCATTATTCTCGCCAGCTCATAGTAAGGCGGGTTATAACCGGTAACGTTTGAACATGCGGAAAAGGAGCCTATCAGAAGCGGCCTGCCCTTATACTTTTCCAGTTCCTTCCTGAGTTCGCCGGGATCAACTGTAAGATCGTCCTTGGGATTCAGTACTACAACATCGGCCAGTGTCTCGAACCAGGATGTGTGATTTGAATGATGTTCTGTATGAGTCAGGAAAACAACCGGCCTGTGTTCATTCGGAATATCGCGGCACTTGTTGTATACGCCATTTGTGTAGGGGCAGTAATTGATGGCATGCTCCGGAACCTTCAGTCCCAGTATTCGCTGAAGCTTTGCAAGCGCTGATGTCATGCCGGTGCCGGTGAAAAGCAGGAGATCATCCTGGTTGGCATTCACATGATGCTTGACTATCTTCTGAGCTTCATGATATGCTTCCGTCATCGCTCTTCCTGTCGAAGTGGATTCCGAATGTGTGTTTCCGACAAGTGGACCGACCTGCGATGTTATCCTTTCTTCAATCGGGCCGTAAAGTCTTCCGCTGGCTACCCAGTCTGCGTAAACAAGTTTCTTTCTTCCGTAAGGCGTCTCTATCATGGCAGCGGTGCCTATGATGTTCTGCCTGAAGGGGTAGAAGTATTTTTCTAGGTCGGTCATGGTCTTTTTCCTGATCCAAAATTAGTATTAATGTTGAATATCGGGGGATTAGCTTTTATCATTATTTTTACCTCATCCAAAAACAATCCGTCATGAAAAGACTTCTTCCTGTAATGCTTTCGTTTTGTTTCTCATTGGTAATGATGGGACAGAAAAATGTGAAAGACCCTGATTCGTTTAATACAGTGAAGGATAAAATGTCTTCACTTGAACCATCATCGGTCAGGATAGGCGGCTATCTGGGCGGTAAAATGGATCTTGTTATCGAAAAGAGGATCAAAGCGCAGGATGTGGATCATCTTATCGAACCATTCCGTCACCGCAATGAGACGCGCATGTGGCAAAGCGAATTCTGGGGAAAATGGATTCAGGGTGCGATAGCTGCCTATGATTACAACCACGATCCTGAATTGCTCGCAATATTGAAAAATGCGGTATCGGGGCTGCTCGCAACACAGACACCCGATGGTTATATCGGGAACTATTCCCCTGATGCCCGGCTGGAGCAATGGGATATCTGGGGCAGGAAATATACGATGCTTGGCCTGCTTGCCTATTATGATCTTACAGGCGACCGGGAAGCTCTCAAGGGCGCTTCACGGGTGGCCGATAATCTTCTTACACAGGTTGGTCCGGGGAAAGCCGAAATTGTCAAAACAGGCAATTACAGGGGAATGCCCAGCTGCTCGATACTCGAACCTGTTGTTTACCTTTACAGGAGAACGGGAGAGAAGAAGTATCTCGATTTTGTGCAGTACATAGCCGACAGCTGGGAGACAGAGAATGGCCCGAAACTGGTAAGCAAAGCCCTGGCAGGTGTGCCTGTCTCAGAAAGGTTTCCTCACCCGGAATCATGGTGGTCGTATGAGAACGGACAGAAGGCATATGAGATGATGTCATGCTATGAGGGCCTGCTCGAACTTTACAGGATAACAGGGAAGCAGGAGTATGTCAGCGCAGTGGTTAAAGCTGTTGACAACATCATCGAACAGGAGATAAACATTGCAGGTTCAGGAAGCGCTTTCGAATGCTTTTATCATGGCGTCAAATTCCAGGATCAGCCCACCTACCACACGATGGAAACATGCGTAACCATGACGTGGATGAAGCTGTGCTTCAACCTGCTCAGGCTTACGCAGGATCCAAAATATGCAGACCAGATCGAAAAGTCGACTTACAATGCACTTCTTGCATCACTCAAGGGCGACGGATCGCAAATAGCAAAATACAGTCCCCTTGGTGGCATCAGGCATGCAGGTGAAGAACAGTGCGGCATGCACATAAACTGCTGCAACGCCAATGGTCCAAGGGCATTCATGATGCTTCCACTTGTGGCCGCGATGGGAAACGGAAGTGAGATTTTCGTCAACCTTTATGGTGAAAGCCGCATTCAGATTCCCCTCACAGGGAAGAACAAGGTTGTTCTTGAGCAATCATCAGGTTATCCCGTTACAAATGAAGTTGAGATGAATGTTAATCCTGACAAGTCGGAGCCCTTCACACTTGCATTCCGGATTCCATCATGGTCGGAAAACACAGAAGTTACTGTAAATGGTGAAAAGGTGAAGGAAGTGAAGCCAGGCTCGTACCTTAAGTTAAACAGAACCTGGAACAAATACGATAAGGTGGTGCTTAAATTCGATCTAAGCGGAAAGCTTGTGACACTCGGGAACAGCCAGGCTATCCTTCGTGGTCCGGTGGTCCTTGCAAGGGACACACGCTTCAGCGACGGGTTCATTTATGACGCAGCTGTTATCAGGGAGGAGAAAGGAAAGGTGAACCTGGAGCCTTCGCAAAAAATACCTGAAGGAATATGGATGTCATTCACGGCCCCCATGGTACTGGGTACCGATCTCGAAGGTGAATTCCGCAATCCGCGGCAGGTAAGTCTTTGCGATTTTGCATCAGCAGGCAACACCTGGGGAGAAGATTCAAGGTACAGGGTATGGATTCCGAAGACTCTGAACGTAATGAAAGCAGATTATAAATCCTATTGATTACGAACTGTTGATTTTTCTGTAACAATTAACTTCGATATTATTTGGAAAGTAAGATGTCGGGGATTATTTTTGCGGACGAAAATTTAAAATTATCACAATGGACGACGGCCCGGCGGATATAATAATGTTAATCCTGGTATAGCTGGAACCCGGTCGTTTTAAGGCCGCTTCCGACTGTGTCAGGCAGCAAGGAGGTGGCTATGACTTCACTTACAACATTCTATTTGAGCGGCATTATAGGCAAGGACGCCTATGGGGCTGACGGCGATAAGATAGGTACGATCAAAGACCTTATCGTCAACACTGCACCGTCGGGTCTCACCGACCCGAATCATCAGCTCGTTACCGGTGTGAAGCTCAGGATAAAAAAGGAATCGAGGATTTATTCCTTCAGTTACTTCAGGGTTTCAAAAGCCAGGGAGAGGCTGAACGTCACCTGCACTGCACTTGTTGAGCTTCCGGCTGAAGAGATCGAGAACGGACTTTTTTTGTGTGACAACATCCTCGATAAGCAGATCGTCGACCTTAACGGCAGAAAGCTTGTCCGTGTGAACGATGTCAGGCTTGCAACCCTTCCCACCGGAACGTATGCAGTTGCCGTCGACATTGGAATAGAAGGACTGCTGAGAAGGATTGGCATTGTAGCCCCGTTAAAGTATTTCTTTTCAATCTTCAATATTGTACTGCCTTCAAAATTCATCCTGTGGGATGATGTTCAGGCCATTGACCATTCGAGTGCCAGGATCAGGCTCTCCAAAAGCTCTGCCAAGCTTCATACAATCCATCCCTCTGATCTTGCCGACATACTCGAGGATCTTGGAAAGAAATCAGGAATGTCGCTCTTCACTTCACTCGACGAAGAGAAGGCTGCAGATGTGCTTGAGGAACTCGAACCTCCTGTACAGATACATATCATCGAGAACCTTCCTGTAAACAAGGCTGCCGATGTGCTCGAAAAAATGCCCGCTGACGAAGCTGCCGACATCATCGATGAGCTCGAGGATGAAAAAGCAGAGCTCCTGCTCAGGGAAATGGACCTTGAAACATCCCAGGAAGTGAGGGAGCTTCTTGAATATCCTGACAACTCGGTCGGAAGTCTTATGACAACCGATGTACTGTCGTTCAAGCCCGACCGGACGGTGGAGCAGGTACTTGAAGAGCTCAGAAAAAAGAAACCGGAAGCAGCGGAGCTCTACAACCTTTTTGTTACTGAAACAAACGATGAGCTTATCGGAACATTCGACCTCAGGGATCTCGTGGTGGCATCACCTGCTACACCTGTAGGCGAGATAATGAAGTCAGAGCCGGTGTTCCTTTATGATAATCAGAAGGTTCAGGATATTGCAGAGCTGATCTCAAAGTATAATCTTCTTGCAGTGCCGGTGGTGGATACCGACAATCAGCTCCAGGGTATGGTTGTGGTGGATGATGTTGTCGAAGATCTTATAACGGAAAGAAGAACACGGAAAAGATAAAAAGAAGGCCAATGTTCTTGTTGAGACT
>JBLNAO010000418.1:0-15987 GCA_050259395.1 Chloroflexota bacterium | reverse complement strand
TTCCTGTCTGTGACGAGGGAGAAGATACAGGATTACTGCTCAGACAATTCAATTTTCTACAGGGAAGACAAATCAAATGCAGAAACAAAATACACACGCAACAAGATCCGCCACAATGTTATTCCCCTGCTGCAGCAGATCAATCCTTCGCTGCTTAGAACTCTCAATGAATCTGCGGAAAGGTTCGGGGAGCTAAATGAAATTGTGAATTGGCACATTTCACGCTTAAGATCAGAATTGTCTGTCAGAAAAGATGATGCAATCATCTTCGATCAGAATAAATTAAAAAAATATTGCATCAACAAAACAGTCTTGTTCGAATTATTCAGGGATTTTGACCTTGATAACAGCCAGACAGGCGATCTGCTTAACATTATTGAAGGGAGAACCGGTTCGCAGATCATTACCCCGACTCACAGGATTACCAGGAACAGGGATGAGATTCTTGTGACTGAAATCATTGATGATAAGAAAGTTCAGGTCACTGTCAGCGGTTTTGATGATCTGCCTTCAGACATATCCGGCATGTTCTTGGATGTAGATAATTCGTTCAATATCCCTGCGGATGCTTCAGTTGCATGCCTGGATTCAGAAAAAGTGCTTTTCCCCCTCATAATCAGAAAATGGCAGCCGGGCGATAGCTTTTTCCCTCTTGGCATGAACCAGAAGAAGAAGCTCAGCGATTATTTTATCGATAAAAAGTACAGCCTTCCCGAAAAAGAGAAAAAACGGGTCCTCATATCGGACGGTAAAATAGTATGGATCCTCGGAGACAGGATTGACGACAGGTTTAAAATCACTGAAAATACAAGGAAAGCGCTTCAGTTAAAATTGCTCGATTAGATGCTCTCTCTTTCGCCGTTTATTCCACGGTCAATCAATTTAAGATCAGCCAGGGCAATCGCGGCTGCGGCTTCAACAATAACCGGCATCCTGAGAGCGATGCATGTATCATGGCGTCCCTTTACGCTGAGTGTTGTCATCTTGCCTGTGCTGAAATCGAGTGTTTCCTGGTCGGTTCCGGTGGATGATGTGGGTTTTACAGCCACACGGAAGACAATATTGTTCCCGTTTGAAATTCCCCCGTTGATGCCTCCGGCATTGTTAGTCCTGGTTCTTCCGCCTGTTTCCGTAAATGCATCATTATGCTGCGATCCTGTCATTGCTGCAGCTCTGAACCCTGCACCGAACTCAATGCCCTTGATTGCGGGAATTGAAAAAACTATATGACTTATGGCGGATTCCACCGAATGGAAGAAGGGTTCACCCAAACCACGGGAAGGGTTGCTTACCACACATTCGATAATGCCGCCGATACTGTCGTTTGCTGCAAGTGCTTTTTCCACAGCCTGCGCTATATCTTCAGAACCGCCTGCTGAAATGAGCTTTGCTGAAAAAACAGATTCCATAAGGATCTTCTTTGCTATCACTCCGGCGCCAACAAGTCCCCAGGTAATTCTTCCTGAAAAATGGCCGCTCCCCCGCATATCTGAAAATCCCTTATACTTGTATCCTGCCACAAAATCAGCATGACCAGGCCTTGGAACATTCCTGAATTCACTGTAATCTGAAGATATTTTATTTGAGTTGCGTGTGATCAAAGTGATCGGAGCTCCTGTTGCAAAACCATTATTGACTCCGCTGATGATCTCAGGCAGATCAGACTCAACCCTGGGGGTTGTCCCTTTGCTGCCGCTTTGTCTCCTGCGAAGGTCTGCGGCAAAATCATCAGGCGCTATGGCTGTTCCTGCAGGGCATCCGTCAACCGTAACTCCGATTGCAGGTCCGTGTGATTCACCAAACAGCGTAACTCTGAAAATCCGGCCAATGGAATTCATGACTTCTTTGTTTTTTCGGTAAAACGTTTGTAAAAATCCAGGATCGTGGATGCCGGAATTTTCTGGACTTCAGCATTTCCCGGACCACTGGTAAAAACAAAATTAATGTCGTCACCGGATTTTTTCTTGTCGTGGGTTATCAGCTGCCTCATGCTTTCAACTGGAATATATTGATGATCTATCAGGTTGAAAAGCTTCAGGATATTGATTATCCTGTCTGTGTCCTCCCTGTTGCACAGTCCGGTTTCATATGAGAATGCAGCAGCCAGCTCCATACCTGAAGCAACCGCAAAACCATGCTTCAGTGAGCGCTCCATCTCGATGGCATGACCGAAGGTATGTCCAAAATTGAGGATCCGCCTCAGTCCTTTTTCCTTTTCATCTTCCGAAACCACAGATGCTTTTATTCTGACTGCCCTTGAGATGAATATCTCGAGCAGCTCAGTGTTCCTGTTTATTATGTCTTCATGATGATGTTCGAGAAGCTCGAAAAGTCCCCTGTCGCCGATTATTGCAGTCTTGATCAGCTCGGAGAGCCCTGAATAATATTCATCTTCCGGAAGTGTTTTGAGCATCGACGGATCGCAGATCACGAAATCGGGTTGCCGGATGGTGCCGAGGATATTTTTTACGCCCCCAAGATTTACACCGTTTTTACCCCCCGTGCTGGCATCGACCTGAGAGAGCAGTGAAGTTGAAACATATCCGCAGCTTATGCCCCTCATGTAGATCGCGGCAAGAAAACCTGCAATGTCGCAAACCACTCCGCCCCCTATCGCAAGCATGTAGGCCGCCCTGTCGGCTCCTGCATCCAGCAGGCTGAGCCCGAGCTGTTCTATGGTCTGAATTGTTTTGCTATCCTCCCCTGCCTTGACAGTTATTACCTGTGCATCCGGAAACTCACTGCCGTAAATGCTCCTGATATTCTCATCGGTTATTATAACAACGCCCGAAGAAGGAATGAGCTGGACAACATTTTGCCATCTTTCCCCGACTCTTATCTCAGACCGGCTGTCCGGAGTGTTGATTGTGATCTTTTCCAATTCAGATTAAAAAGATAAAGATAATAAGAATTTTTCCACTGATCCAGCCTACTTTTCGCTGAGTTCAAGCCATCTCATTTCTTTTTCATCCAGATTGATCATAACATCCCCATGCCTCCGCGAGAGGACATAGAGCTCATCCTGGTTCAGCGTGCCGCTGCTCATCTCCTCCTCTATCTTCTTCTTTTCTCCTTCGAGCAATTCTATTTCTGAGGTGAGCTTCTCAAATTCTTTCTTTTCCATGAATGTGAGTCCGGGTTTCTTCTCTTTTTTTGCCGGTATTCGGGTTGAAACCACTTTCTGCAGCCTTGGGCTTTCAGCAGCAAGCTCCTCATCCCTGGTTTTCTCACGCAACTGTGTATAATTCCCGGCAAAATCCCTTATTATTCCATTCCCCCTGAACTCAAAAACATGATCAACAACCTTATCCATAAAATAACGGTCGTGCGACACTATTATAACACAACCCGGAAACCCAGCCAGGTATTCCTCCAGAACATTAAGAGTGAGTATATCCAGGTCGTTTGTCGGTTCATCGAGGATGAGGAAATTGGGATTTTTCATCAGCACGGTAAGAAGGTACAGCCTTCTTTTCTCTCCTCCGGACAACTTCCTTATCAGAGTGAACTGCTTGTCGGGAGGAAACAGGAAGTAATTAAGAAACTGGCTGGCTGTCATAACATTCCTGTCGCTGAGAGTGACAGTTTCTGCAATCTTTTTCACTGCGTCGATTACAGTCATTTCATCGTCAAACTGCATTCCTTCCTGCTGGTAGTAGCCATATACTATCGTTTCTCCCTTATCTATTGTACCATTATCCGGTGACATCATTCCTGTGATGATGTTAAGCAACGTCGTTTTGCCCGATCCGTTAGGTCCGATAAGACCTGCTTTCTCGAAACGGTTGAAAGTATAGCTGAAGTTTTTCAGAAGGACTTTGTCACCAAATGATTTATCAAGATTTTTCAGTTCCAGGATCTTTTTGCCCATCCTTGAAACCTTAACATTTATATTGATGCTCCTGTCCTCTCCCCGGTTGG
This sequence comes from Chloroflexota bacterium, assembly GCA_050259395.1. GTDB lineage: Bacteria > Bacteroidota > Bacteroidia > Bacteroidales > VadinHA17 > LD21. Next base: position 12,066 of record JBLNAO010000418.1, on the reverse strand, counting down.
CAGCTTTATCCTTAAGATCATAGAAGGAATCGATCCTCGACTTTGCCTTATGCCGCCGGGCTTTTGGCATCCTGCGCATCCAATCGAGTTCTGTTCTGAGAAGGTTCCTTGCTTTCTCGGTGTTCATTTTTGCCGTGTATTCCCTCTCGTCCTTTTTCTCGAGGAAATACTCATAATTCCCTTCATACCTGAACATTTCCTTCCTGTCGAGCTCAAGGATGACGTTACAGATCCTGTCCAGGAAATACCTGTCGTGGGTGACCATCAGCACGGTCTTGTTCGATTTCATCAGATATTCCTCCAGCCATTCGATCATGTCAACATCGAGGTGGTTGGTAGGCTCATCGAGAATCAGAAGATCAGATTCCTCTGCCAGGATTTTTGCAAGAGCGACCCTTTTCTTCTGTCCTCCCGAGAGAGTCCCGATAATTGCATGCAGATCGGTTAGCTGAAGCCTGAAAAGAATTTGTTTCACGGCGACTTCATAATCCCATGCTTTGGTGTCGTCCATTTTCTGGATCAAAGACTGCAGCTGTTCATGCGATCCGGAAATGAGGCATTCCTCGTATTCTTTTATAAGGGCTGTAATATCTGAACCTGTAGAAAAAAGCTCATCGAGAACCCTGTTTGAGTCATCAAGGTCAGGTGTCTGGGTAAGATATGCTATCTTAAGTCCCCTCCTGATGCTGAGCGAGCCTGAATCCGGGCTCTCATAGCCTGCCAGTATATCGAGCATTGAAGATTTACCTGCGCCGTTCACAGCAACAATACCTGTCTTGTCGCCTTTGCTTATGTTGAGGCTGATATTTTCAAACAGAAGATTATCTCCTATTCTCCGGCTGATATTCTCTGCCTGAAGGTAACTTATCATAACAATCCATTAAATTTTATGCAAAGATAAAAAGTGTTACCTTAACCGTGCTATAAAAGCGTGCAGATGACGATAAAGGAAAGATATAACCGCACTTTTGAATACTTCATGAAGAGCCGACCGGTAGTTCAGACCGAGCTTGAGTATACCGATCCTTATGAGCTGATGGTTGCGGTCATTCTTTCGGCCCAATGCACCGATAAAAGGGTGAATATTATCACCCCTGCACTGTTTGAAAAATATCCGGATGCACGGGCTCTGGCCAAAGCTGAGCCTGAAGATATATTTGAATTCATCAGGTCGTGTTCGTATCCAAACAACAAATCAAAGCATCTTTCTGCAATGGCACGGATGCTGGTAAACGAATTCGGAGGCATAGTTCCTGCCGAACCGGAAGAACTTCAGAAACTGCCAGGTGTCGGAAGAAAAACGGCCAATGTTATTGCCTCTGTCATTTATGACAAACCGGTTATAGCTGTCGATACCCATGTGTTAAGGGTTTCACAACGCATTGGTCTGGTAACGAATACGGGCAACCCGGTAGAAGCTGAGAGACAGCTCTCCCGGAACATCCCCGGAAACATGAGGCACAACGCACATCATTGGCTCATACTTCACGGAAGATATATCTGCAAGGCCAGAACTCCCTTGTGCGGTGAATGCGGACTTAAGGAAATATGTAATTTTTACCTGAAAAACATCAAAACAGGAAAAGCGAAAGCGAAAGAATAATATATTAGCAGCTTCGCACCTATCTGAAACCTGACCTATGGATCTTCGCGCTGAAAACGACCGGTTGTTGAAAGAGAATAAAAAGCTTAAAGAAGAGCTGGCTTTTACCAGATCCGGGAAAGGAATTCCAGAACCAAAACCAGGTAAAAACGGAAATGAAGGCCTCGGTGAAATATTCCAGACCGTGAGCCATTACCTTGCACTGTACAGTCATGAAAAAGACGGGTTCAGGATCATTGACCTCAACCGCAATGTGGAACAGGTAGAGTTCATTCAGAGAGAAGCTGTTCTGGGGAAATTCGTTTCTGAAACACCCCTCAGGAACAGGACCAAGCTCCTGGAACTTCTCGAGCATATCAGGATCACAGGCGAAGCGTATAAACTTTCTGCATCAGAAAAAGGTGATGATTCTGAAGGATTCTATATGGGGTTCCCTCTTTCGAACCACAATATTGCAATCACCTGGGAACCGGGGCACCACCAGAAGAATGTGGACGACCTGAACAGGCAGGGGCTGATTTTCGAGAAATTCGCTGAGATGCTTCCAGAGATCATCTACGAAGTAACTGCCGACGGAAAGGTCAAGTATGGCAATCAGAGGGGTTTGGATTTTTTTGGTCTTACAAGGGAAGATCTTGCAAATGGAATATATGTAAAAGACCTTTTTCCTGACAGCTATGTTGAAATGCTGACAAACCTTCTTTCCCTTAAAGGGCCTGAACAATCTGCAAGCAATGAATATATTGGCCGAAAGAGGGATGGAACAACTGTCCCCGTCATTACACATTCCTTTCCCACTTACCTCGACGATAAAATTATAAGTTTCAGAGGGGTACTTACCGACATCAGCAGGCAGAAGGAATATGAAACGCAGATAATCCGGGAGAAAGCTTTCCTCGAACACATCTACAATTCAGCACCTGCGGCCATAGTCATCACAAATTCCACGGGTATCATCTCCATGATAAACAGGGAGTTCACCAACCTGTTCGGTTTTATCCCCGAGGAAGCCGTGAACTACAATGTAAATGATCTTATAGTTCCGGATGAGCTGAAGGATGAAGCTGAAATAATCGACAAACTTGCCGAAATGAACCGCAGGGAGGCAAGGGAAACAGTCAGGAAGGGAAAAGACGGGAAAAAAATCAATGTATCACTGGTTGCCAGTGCTATCGTTATAAATAACGAGACTGTGGCGCACCTGGGGATATACCGCGACATCACACTTGAAAAGAAGAACCAGATACTTCAGGAAATATTATACAACATATCCACTGCGGCACTGAAGCAATACAATATCCAGGAAATATATCCTATTATTGTACAGGAACTTAGCAAAATCTGGGACACCAACAACTTCTTCATTGCCCTTTATGATAAAACCAAGGATACTCTATCGCTTCCATTCTTCTCTGACGAGAAGGACAACTTCTATGAGATCCCCACAACAAAAACAATCACCGGTTTCGTAATAAAGAGGAAATCATCTGTTCTGCTGAAGGAAAATGATCTCAAGGATCTTGAAGAATCAGGCGACATAGACCTGATCGGGACACCCTGCAGGGTTTGGATGGGCGTACCTTTGAAAGTTGAAGGCGAGATAATCGGGGTGATGTGTCTTCAGGATTACAATGATGAAAACAAGTTCACCCAGGATGACCTTTATATAATGGAGTTTATTGCAAACCAGATTGCAATGACCCTCCAAAGGAGGATGATGCTCGACAATCTCATCCATGCACGTCAGAAAGCTGAGGAGGCAGCCCAGGCCAAACAGCAGTTCATGTCGACCATGAGCCATGAAATTCGCACACCTCTCAATGAAGTAATAGGGATAACGAACCTTCTACTCCAGGGTAATCCCCGAGAAGACCAGATGGACTTCATCAATACTCTTAAATTTTCGGGCAACCATCTTCTCACCCTTGTGAATGATGTTCTTGATTATAACAAGATCGAATCAGGAAAGCTTGTTTTCGAGCAGATGCAGTTCAACCTTGAAAATTTCCTTGCCGAGATAATGAGGTCTTACTCCTTCAGGTCAAAGGCCAAGAACCTGAGCTTTAACATCGTAAAACAGGGCAACCTCCCGGAAGATGTGACCGGAGACCCGATCAGGCTTAGCCAGATTCTTTCGAACCTGTTGTCAAATGCCCTCAAATTCACTACCTCAGGCGGCATCACTGTCCGTATCAGTGAGCATTCCAGGAGAGGGAACCAGTCCATTCTCGATTTTTCGGTTACAGATACCGGGATCGGCATTCCGAAGGATAAGCACAACCTTATTTTTGAAAGCTTCACACAGGCATCTGCAGATACTACTAGGCAGTTCGGCGGTACCGGACTCGGACTGGCTATTTGCAAGAAGCTCATTGATCTCCAGGGTGGCAGCATAACACTTGACAGTGAACCGGGAAAAGGATCCACTTTCAGGTTTTTACTTCCTTTCGGTATACCGGAAAAAACAAGTTCAAAAAAATCCACGGAGGTCCAGGAAAGCTATGCTGGTCTGGAAGGTAAGAGAATACTTGTCGCTGAAGACAACAAGGTTAATTTCTTTGTTGCAAACAAGTTTCTTGTGAGCTGGGGTGCCGTTGTCACGCATGCCGAAAACGGGCAGCTTGCCCTGGAATTGCTCAAAAAAGAACGGTTCGACCTGATCCTCATGGACCTCCACATGCCCGTAATGGACGGCATCGAGGCAACACGGATCATCAGAAATTCAGCAGACGAAGAGCTTAAAAACATCCCGATAGTTGCACTGACGGCAGCTATCATGTCTGAGAGTCACGACAAGATCGAGGATCTTAATATCAATGATTACGTGCTGAAACCTTTCAAACCACACGATCTGTTCGACAGAATAAGGAAGAATATCAGGTGAGCCGGAAGGAATAATTCACTTTATGCAATTCACGTTTATGAACTCGGAAGCCCTCTTGTTTCCAAGGCTAAGCGCTTTCCTGAAATCGTGGCATGCTTCATCTTTTTTCCCGGTATTCAAAAGCGCTATTCCTTTGTTCAGCCAGGCATCCGGATTACCCGGTTTCAGATCAAGCGACATGCTGTAATCTTTTATAGCCCAATCCCATGACCGCGCTGCAAGGTACGAATTGCCCCTGTCGATATACAGGTCTGCCTCATTGGGATGAAGCTGAAGATTCTTCGAGAAAATCTCCAGCGCCTTAATGTTGTCGCCCGAAACGGACTCTGTTTTGCCTTCAAGCCTCAGGGCATTCAGGTCACCGGGATAATACCGGAGATACCTTTCGACATCTGCAATCGCCTTATCGTTTTCACCGGTCTTCCTGTAGCACTCGGCTCTTGAAAGGAGTAATTGTGCATCTGCCACGCCTGACTGAATAATACGGGAATAAGTAACCGAAGCCCCGGCAGCATTTGATGACTGAACCTGTGCGGCTGCGAGGAGCCTGAGGTATTTTTCGTTCATCCCAGGCTGATCGGCAAGCTTCGAGACAATTCTTGCTGCATCTGCAGGTTTCCCGGATGACATGGCTACAAGAGCTTCGGAATAAACGACCTCATCAGCACCAGGATATGTGTCCTTCAATTGTGACAGCAAAATTCGGGCATCGTCGATTTTACCCGTTGAGGTATAAAACTCAATCTCCGAAACACCTTTTTCAAGTCCCGAATAATGCTCTTTTTTCCAGAAAGTCCGCCACTCGGGCCTGTTTTCCACAACGCCGAAAGCGGGGTCAAGCATTATTTCCTTCTCGCTTTTTTTAAGCTCGGAGGTAAGATTTAACTCCAGATGATAGACCGAAGTCTGAACATCTCCCTTGATGGCATAAATCCGGGCAAGACCATATTCACCTGAATTCGGGTTAAGCTTGTTCGCTTCATTATAATCATTTATTGCTGCCGGATAATCCCCTTTATTTTCGTAAGCCCTGGCACGCTGAAGATACAGCCTGTAGTCACTTGTTGCGCTCAGAGCACCTGAAAGCTCCTGGATCGCCTCATCGTTATTACCTCCTGAAGTAAGAGCTTCTGCCTTCATAAGGTAATCTGCTGCATCCTGGCAAAAGGCTGAAAAAGGTATAAATATCAGTAAAAACAATATCCCTGGCGTTTTCATTTTTTCAAGATCATTTTGTCTGCTGTGGTTTGACTTCAGAACCTTTTTCGGTTATAACGTGCACAAATCCTGACAGATGGAATTGCTCGACTCCGGTAATTCTCCGTTCAAAGACATCACATGAATAAAAATAAACACCCGGAGATACGATCTTTCCGTTGTAAACACCATCCCAGTTGATTCTCGGATTATCAGTGCTGAATAACAGCAAGCCATTCCTGTTGAAAAGTTTGAAATCAACCTTCTCAACAAGTCCTGATGTTTTTGCGACCAGCCTGTCGTTGAACCCATCATCATTGGGTGTAAAGACATTCGGGATTTCATAGAAATTGCATGAGTCAATGCACACTGTAACTGATTTGGCGCTCTCATTGCCAAGCTCATCATATGCAGTAATGGCATAACATTTGGCAACTACGCTGGTCGTATCATGAACAAAAGAAAATGTTCCTGCAGGAATATCGGCAAGAAATACCAGATCAACACCTGTATTCATTTTCTGAAAAATTTTGAATCCTGCAACACCGGCATTGCACGTTGGATCAGGAAATGCCCAGGTGATTGTATTGCTTAAATTTTCACAATCACTGACTACTTTAAGTGAAGGAATGCAGGGCGGTTCGTTGTCAACAGGTGTTACGCAGGCAATCTGTGAGAGGTTTATTAAATTTTTCGGCATGTCGTTAGCCGGATAAGAACCTACTGACCTCACATAATAACAGTATTGCTGCCCGTTAACCAGACCGGGGTCTGAGAAGTTTACCTGGTTGGTTGAACCAACTGAATCATAGGCCATTGTCACAGGATTGAGACGGAAGAAATCATAACGGGTGTTGATCCACGGCACGTTCCTGGTTATAACGAAATTAGCCTTCCTGTCTCCGGGAGTAATTGTAATAAACACCGAAGAGGCATATGCAGGCTCACCAACCTGGAAGCGTCTTCCCGGTTCATTGTTCCACAATTCCACGCGGTAAATATATCCGGTAGTCTGGGTATTTAAAGGTGTGTCTGTCATAGTGGTATCATTGAGATCCACCGATGCAATCGATCTGATCAGGGTAAATTCGGTACCTGTCACGCCTGCAGCTCTGTAAACAAGGTATTCGTATGGGCCAGCTGCAGGAATCGTATCGAGCTTATCGGGTTTCTTCCAGGCAATGAATACAGACCCGTCTGCCTGGCCGGTTTTGGTGACACTTACATTTCTTATTACGGGAACTCCCGAAACCAGGCTCGACGAAATCTCGTTCGAAGCCTTACTTTCGGTACCATTGGGATAAACAGCCACTATCCTGTAAGCATACTCATGACCAAACTGAAGCCCGGCCCCATTGTCGGTATCAACAAATGATGTCGTTGCACTTCCGCCGATGTACCCAACTTTCACGAATCCGGATGTCGGCGGCAGTCCCGAGGTGCATGAATCAGACACGAAGCTGGTCGATCCTTCCCTTCTGTAAACACTGAAGCCGGCAATGTGATCAGTGCCGTATGGAACCCACGAGAGCCTTATCAGCTTTCCTTCAGGAATAGCTGTCAGCAATACCGGCGATGGTCCCAGCACTTTGATATTCATGTTGTCTATATCGGAAAGCTGAATATCGGAGTTGTTATCCTCCGATTTAAAGATAAGGTTATAAGGCTGGTTCCGCACGGCCTGGTGACATGGCACCCACCTGAGCCGCGCTGAAGATCTTCCCGGTACTGAATCAACCGGTGTGAAGGTGGCGGGACATGCAGTCAGCGTATAGACACCTGAATTTGATCTTAATGTAATGCCGTCATTGTTAGGGTCTGTTGCTGAGAAAAGTATATCCACCGGCTTCCCTACCTCGACGCAGAAATCGCGCAAAGGTGAATTCACAGGAGGCTTGTTGTTCGTATTATATACCTCTATCTGCATGTCGCGGACGACAACGCCGATCTTCTTCCCGTTCCTCCATTCCTGAATCTCCATCGCAACATTGAACTTCCCGGTGTCGGCCGGAGTGTCCCATATTAGGTCACCGCTAATCGAATCCACACTTATCGACCTGGTTGCAGGAGGAAGAGTATAGTTCTTGATTGGCAATCCATCTTCTCTTGTACATACTGTGAGAGCGTATGAAAGACTGTCACCGTCGGGATCATAGGCAGCAGGGTTGTGGATAAAAATATGCCCGAAAGCGGCTTTGTCGTAAGGAGGATTAAGAAGAACAGGAGTGCTGTTACGCCCCATTGAGGGGTTGACAATAAGAACGGTTGAAATTGAAAAAACCACATTGACCGAGTTCGGAATATTCTTGACTCCCTGGTTGCGGTTAGGGTCCTGAACAACGATCTTGTACACACCGGGACCCGGGTATGTATGTTCTATTACATAAGTGTTCTTCCTGTAGTAATTCGGGAGAGTAACCATGTCGCGTCTCTGTGCGGTCGAAATGGTATTGTCACCCCATTCAATATCCAGAGTCGGTCTGTCGGCAAAGCTCAGCGTGTAAGTGAATGTCGTGAGTGTAATTTCGTAAGTCAGATCTGATTTCTGCACATACGTTATTTCGCCTGCACGGTTATGCGTGGCATTAAGGTTAAGAAACAGGAAAAAAGACAATATTGCCAGAAAATACTTCCTTGTAATAGATTGCTTCACGTCAGTTAACTTTAAAGGTCTGTTCTGTTAATGCGGGTGTAAGTTTCACACCCTCTTCGAAATCATTTACTTTCACGATCACCATGTTTGACTGATCAGCGTACAGACCGGTCATAATAAGGCACTTCACTGTAATTGTCTCAGGTCTTCCGCGGCTTTCATACTGCAGATTTATATTGATTTGGTCACTGGTTATTTCAAAGTCGTTTATGCTACCAATAATTGTTTTCCCGTTTAACAGGATGATTATCTTTTCATTGACATATTTCTCAAGTTTTCCGACAGTGGCCTTATCTCTTCCGGCAAGTTTATCCTGCTCAATTCCGCATTTGCAGTCAAGAAGGAGATCATTAATATTAATCCTTACAAATCCACTGAATGCTCCTTTATCCTGCACATAATCAAGGCTTGTGAATGACACATGCACGGGATGAAAACTCAACCAAAACAAAAACAGCAACCGGAACATTTAGTTCATTATCAAGACCAACAATAATCCACAAAAACAGTGCCTGACATAACAGAAACGAATTGATTTTTTATGATTGTTAATATTTTAACAATCATTTCTCAACCATATCGACCCTGTCTTTCAGGTATTGTACTGTGCCAACCTCAATAAATGAGAATCCGGAACCTTTCGAGAAGTTACCTGCAAGAACAACGATAATATCGTCATCCTTCATTGCGTGCGCTGTAGTGAGATTTTTCAGCGCGATATGGATGAAGTCGTCGATTGATTGCTTCTTTTCCTGCAGGGTGGCATAAACTCCGTATGAGAGAGCCAGTTCCCTCATCGTCCTTTCGGAATAGCACTGGGCCATTATAAGGTTGATTCCCCTGTATGAGGCCATGTCCCTGATAGTCCGGCCAGCAACGGTATCGGCGATAACTCCCTTGGCTCCTATCCTGTAGGCCGTTTTCACTGCAACCTTGGCAAGGTATGCGGATATTTCGCCAGTAACATTAAGATACGGGATATCGAGGAATTTCTCCTTTGTTTTTTCCACTTCAAGCGCAATCCTTGTCATAGTCCTGACAGCCTCCACGGGGAACTTTCCACTCGCGGTTTCACCACTTAGCATTATCGCATCTGTTTGTGAGTAGATTGCATTTGCGACGTCGCTCACTTCCGCTCTTGTCGGACGGGGGCTTGTAATCATCGAATGCAGCATCTGAGTGGCAACTATCACAGGTTTCCTGCTGATAATGCATCTGTTGATCATCATTTTCTGAAGTCCCGGGATCTTTTCATACGGGACTTCTATGGCCAGATCACCACGGGCAATCATGATGCCATAGGATTCATCCATGATCTCATCGAGATTCTCAACGCCTTCCTCATTCTCGATCTTCGCAATAATCTTGATGTCGCTATTGTGTTTTTTCAGTTCTTCCTTTACATCCAGGACATCCTGCTTGGATCTTACAAAGGAGTGTGCAATGAAATCAACATTATTGTCGGCTGCCAGCCCGATGAAAAACCTGTCTTTATCAGTGAGTGAGGGCAGGTTTATTTTTGCAGCCGGTACGTTAACGCTCTTTTTCGAACCCAGCAATGCGTCATTCTCTATCATGCATTCGAGCTCGTTGCCCATTTTTCGTATAACTGTAAGCTTCAACTCGCCGTCGTCCATCAATATCACCGAATCAGCAGGCACTTCGTTTGCAATATTCCGGTATGTGACAAAAATAGCCTCGTAAGAAGTTTTTTTATCAGGATCTCCAATGATGCTGATCTTATTTCCTTTTTTAAGCTGAAGGGGCACATCGCATGCCGTTGTCCTTATTTCAGGGCCTTTCGTGTCGATAAGAACCGCAATCTTTTCTGAGACTTTTTTGACATTACCGATTATCTTCAGTGCGCCTTCAGGGCTGCAGTGCGCCGAGTTAATTCTCACCACGTCCATGCCGGCCTCATAAAGCTCCTTAAGGAATTCAGGCTCACTGTTTTTGTCGGAGATTGTTGCGACAATCTTGGTTCTTTTCTTATTCATAAAGTTATTTCGTCTTATTTATTTCAATGATTGCCTCAACAGCCAGCCTGTAACTGTCCATCCCAAAACCTGAAATGCTTCCTGCACAACTCCTGCCAATAATGCTGGTGTGGCGGAACTCCTCGCGGGCAGCAATGTTTGTCAGATGAACTTCGATTACAGGAGATTTAACAGCTGCTATTGCATCAGCTATCGCAACCGAGGTGTGCGTATATCCTCCGGCATTGAGAATAATACCTCCTGTTGAGAAACCTGCACGCTGGATCTCATTGATGATTTCACCTTCAACATTTGACTGGAAATATTCAAAATGAACATCAGGAAAACTATTCCGAAGGACCGGAAGATAGTTATCGAACGACTTGTTCCCATACTTTTCAGGTTCCCGCCTGCCGAGAAGGTTCAGGTTAGGACCATTGATGATAGTGATATTCATACGGTTGTCAGTTTACGGCATAATTCACTGATGTAATCGCCATAAACAGTAAAAATAGCGAAAAAATCCATATGAAACCGCTTTGCACGTAAGCCTTCAGGATTATGCTTCCATTTAACTTTTATCCCCTTCATCATTATCCTCATACTTAAATCTTCTTTCATACTTTTATCTTTATACTTTTATCTTTTATCTTTTAAATTTAATGAGCCTTACCTGGAACCAGTCATTCAGGGATTTCGAAAGCTACCTTAAGCTTGAGAAATCGCTTTCGCAGAACAGCATCGAAGCCTACCTGGATGATGTTCACAAGCTCGAAAGGTTTTTTTCTGAGAAACAGTCCGGAAAATTGCCTGCCACCGTAACGTATCCCGATCTGAAGGATTTTCTTCAATGGTTCAGTGACACAAACCTTAATACACGAACGCAATCGAGAGTTCTTTCCGGCATAAGGGCTTTTTTCAAATTCCTGCTCATAGAGGGTGAAATTAAGGAAAATCCTTCATCGCTTATTGAATCCCCGAAAATCGGGTTAAAACTTCCGGGCATACTTTCCACGGAGGAGATAGACAGGATGATAGAGCAGATCGATCTCAGCAAACCTGAAGGACACAGGAACAAGGCAATCATCGAGACGCTGTATGGCTGTGGTTTGAGGGTTTCAGAGCTCGTCAATCTCAGGATGACCGATATTCATGAAAAAGAAGGATTTTTAATTGTTACAGGAAAGGGAAACAAGCAGAGGCTTGTGCCTGTCGGGAAGACAGCCCTGAAACAGATCGGTTTTTACAAAAAGGACCGGAGTGCGCTGAACGTGATTAATGATGAAAATGTTCTGTTCCTGAACCGCCGCGGGAAGAAACTCACCCGGGCCATGATATTCCATATTATAAAGGAGCTTGCAGCCAGGGCGGGGATAAAGAAAAACATTCATCCTCACACGTTCCGGCATTCATTTGCCACGCACTTGGTGCAGGCTGGTGCTGATCTCAGGGCCGTACAGGAGATGCTGGGACATGAGTCTATACTCACCACCGAGATCTACACGCATATCGACAGGACTTTTCTGAGGGACCAGATAAATATGTTTCATCCCAGGGCGTAATTTGTCATTTTCCTCCCCTCCCAGGGGAGGTCCCGCTTTAGCTGGAGAGGGGTTAATTTCTTTACTGAAATCTCATTATTTTTTATAACTTTGCGACTTATTTTGCAAAATCAATATTTTAAACTTATCAAAATCAATAAATTATGTCAAACGTTAAAAGAGTTTATTCCTTTGGGAAGAAAAGCGCAGAG
>JBLNAO010000417.1:0-3415 GCA_050259395.1 Chloroflexota bacterium | reverse complement strand
CTCCATGCAAAGGGTATCATCGAATCGGGAAGCTTGCTCTTGCCCATTCCGAAGAACTGGAACTGCATGAACCAGAGGAAACCTGCAAGGAAAGTGAAGAAAATATTATTCAGGAGTATTCCGCCGCTGACGGAAACATAATCTTTTATTGAACCATTCTTTATATTAAGGTAAAGGCAATAGACCAGGTTTGTGAAAAATCCACCAAGCAATACATATATAAGAATGGGGTTGTCGTGAAATAAAGGATTTGTTCCGAATTTATCGACTGCAAGGTCCCCGATAGGTTTGCCAAAACTCAGCCCAAAGCTGAAGCATGCACTCATTATGCCCGCAAAGACTGCGATGAACAACCCTTTCTTGAGGGCAAATTCCTTAATTGATTTCTGACGTTCCTCGGGACTAAGCTCGCTGTTCTTCAGCGATCCGGCATAACCTATTACAGCTATGCCTGCAATGCATATGCTGACTCCGATGATTGTCCATACACCTGCCTGTGTGCTGAACAGGTCGCTTCCTGTAACCAGTGGTGGAATTATTGTTCCAAAGGCTGCACAGAATCCAAGTGCGATGCTTTGCCCGAGTGCCACGCCAAGATACCTGATGCTCAATCCGAAAGTAAGCCCGCCAACGCCCCAGAGCGCGCCAAAGAATACAGCCCAGAGCTTTGCATCCGATGGACCTTGTGATAACACCTGCAGAAGTTTTCCTTCCGGTATTGCAAAATACGCCAGTAACCATGGAGCAATAATCCATGCAGCCAGTCCCTGCGTGATCCAATACGATTCCCAGGCCCAAGATTTGACTTTCTTGAATGGCACATAAAAGCTTGCGGCTCCTATGCTTCCAAGCGCAATCAGCAAGATACCGGATATCGGGTTCATGAATTGTTTTGGTTTAGAGTGAACACGCAATTTATAAACTTTCAGCCTCAATAGGACGACCTTATCATTTTTTATTCGGACATTTTTTTATAATCTTGAATAAATTAATCTAACTATCCTGAACATGAAATCATTGAAACTCATTCTGATTCTTTTATCCTTTACAGGACTGCTTGCAGCGCAGGATCTCACGGTTTATGATCTGACGACTGAACACCTTAAAGATCCTGCAGGAATTGAAACTGCGCAGCCAAGGTTTTCCTGGAAGATAAGAGGAACCGGGAACAACATTATGCAGACTGCCTGGTCCGTGAGAGTTGCAACCGATAATAAATTTTCCTCAAAAAGCCTGGTATGGGACAGCGGATGGCAGCAATCAGATGCTTCAGTCCTCCGGACTTATGCAGGATCCGGGCTTAAATCAGGAACGAGGTACTTCTGGCAGGTCAGGGTTCGCGACAATAAAAGCAGAACATCGAAATGGAGCGCTCCTTCATTCTGGGAAACAGGATTGCTTAACAAGGAGGACTGGAAAGCAAAATGGATTGAAATTGAAGGTGATACCAACAGGTATTCGCCGGCTCCCCATTTCAGGAAAGAATTCACAATTGGAAAAACAGTTGAAAGCGCAAAAGTTTATGTGACAGCACACGGTTATTATGAGCTTCACCTTAATGGTAAAAAGGTTGGAGACCAGGTACTTACACCCGGATGGACAACCTACGGAAAAAGATTACAGTACCAGGTTTATGATGTTACTGACCAGGTTGTAAAAGGTAAAAATGCAATCGGGGCGGTCCTCGGAGATGGCTGGTACCGCAGCACTCTCGGTTGGGGAACGAACTGGGCGATCTATGGCAAAACACTGGGTTTGCTTGCCCAGCTTAAGGTAGAATTCACCGACGGAACAGAAGCACTGATAGTGACTGATGAAACATGGAAATGCAACCAGGATGGTGCAATAAGAATGAGTGATGTTTATAACGGCGAAACTTACGATGCAACAAAAAAGCTTACAGGATGGAATCTTCCGGATTACGATGAATCAAAGTGGAAGAAAGTAAAAGTTGCCGCTTATAACAGTAATCTTGTTGCCTCAGAAGGCTCACCAATCAGGAAGATTAAAGAGATAAAACCTGTTAAGGTATTCAGGTCACCCAAAGGCAGCCTTCTTGTCGACATGGGTCAGAACATGGTTGGCTGGGTGAGGCTCAGGGTTAAAGGGCCAAAGGGTGCTGTTGTTACGCTCAGGCATGCCGAGGTACTCGACAAATTCGGAGAATTCTACACCGAAAACCTAAGAAGCGCCAAATGCCAGCTGACATACACCCTGGCCGGAACAGGCGAGGAAAATTATGAACCCCGGTTCACTTTCATGGGCTTCAGGTTCGTTGAGGTAACCGGCTTCCCCGGAACACTTACAACAGAGAACATTACAGGTGTTGTTGTGCATTCGGATATGAATCCTACAGGTTCATTTGAATGCTCAAACCCGCTCGTCAACCAGCTTGAACACAATATTATATGGGGACAGATGGGAAACTTCGTCGATGTCCCAACAGACTGTCCCCAGAGGGATGAACGCCTGGGCTGGACGGGCGATGCGCAGGCATTCTGCAGGACAGCAGCCTTCAATTTCGATGTGGCCGCATTCTTCACAAAATGGCTGAAGGACCTTGCGCTCGATCAGAAAAAAGGCGGCGAAGTTCCTGATGTCATTCCTGATGTTCTCAACAGGCAGGATGCAACTTCAGCTGCACCGTCAGCCGGGTGGGGAGATGTTTCAGTGATCACTCCGTGGACCATGTACACAGTTTACGGTGACAGACAGTTCCTTGAGAACCAGTATGAAAGCATGAAAAGATGGGTTGAATACATCAGGAAAAAGGCAGGAGATTCATATATATGGAAGGGAGGAAGCAAATACGGCGACTGGCTCTTCTACCATCCGCCTGTCAACAGCCACACTGCAGCTGACGGGTACACTGAGCCCGATTTCATAGCCACGGCTTTTTACGCATATTCTGCCAGCCTGCTTGCCGATGCAGCAAAAACTCTGGGAAAAACAGATGATGAAAAGGCATATACAGATCTTTACAATAAAATCCGCCAGGTATTCATTCACGAGTATGTTACACCTGCGGGTAGGGTCGGAACCAATTCGCAGACCTCCTACATTCTTGCTCTCAAATTCGGACTCCTTCCGGAAGAACTGAGGGCTAAAGCAGCTCAGTTCCTTGTCGATGATATAAAGAGCAGGCGGAATCATATTTCCACCGGGTTCCTGGGCACGCCTTATATTGCGCATGAGCTTACGAAAGCCGGTTATACTGATGTGGCTTATGACCTTCTTTTGCAGGAAACATATCCCTCATGGCTCTATCCTGTAAAGATGGGCGCAACCACAATCTGGGAGAGATGGGACGGTCAGAAAACCGACAGCACATTCCAGGATGCAGGCATGAACTCCTTCAATCATTATGCTTACGGCGCAATCGGTGACTGGATGTACAGGGTTTCAGCGGGTATCG
>JBLNAO010000416.1:0-24036 GCA_050259395.1 Chloroflexota bacterium | reverse complement strand
GTGCATTCCTCGGGTGTTCTTGCCCCGGTTGACGAGATAAAATTGTCTTTCAAGACAGGAGGTATCATAGCGTCAGTAAATGTGAAAGAAGGTCAGAAGGTGAAGAAGGGAGTTCTCCTCGCATCACTTGATCCTGTGGAGATTCGCTCAGCAGTCAACCAGGCAAGGAATGGCTACGAAAAAGCTCTCAGGGATTTTCAGAGAGCAGAGAACCTTTACCGCGACAGTGTCGCAACACTCGAGATGAGGCAAAATGCATCGACTGCGCTGGATGTTGCCAAATCGACACTTGAAGTTGCCGAATTCAATCTGAAACATTCTGAAATCACAGCACCTTCCGACGGGGTGGTCCTGAAGCAGCTCGCAAGGCAAAATGAATTGCTGGCTGCCGGTTACCCTGTCTTCCTCTTCGGGACATCAGGCAAATACTGGAAGATAAAGTCAGGTCTTTCTGACAAGGATATTGTCAAAGTATTGCCCGGTGATTCGGCGTCAGTGACATTCGATGCATATCCTTCGGTGAAATTTATGGCAATAGTAAGCGAAACAGGAGCTATGGCTGATCCATATACCGGAACCTATGAAACTGAGCTGTTGCTCGAAACAGGAAATTACAGGCTCGCTTCAGGCTTCATCGGCTCGGTCGACATTTTTCCTGCAACAAAAAAAACATTCGCCACGATCCCGGTAGGTTCCATAACTGAAGCAGACGGCTCGCAGGGATACGTTTATGCAGTGTCGGATTCGGGCACGGTTACCAGGATAAAGGTAAATATCCAGGGCATGCCCGCAGAAACGGCAGCGGTAACCGGCATTCCGGAAAATGTCACTGAAGTAGTCTCAGAAGGAGCTGCTTACCTTAAAGACGGGCTGAAAGTGGTGGTTATTCCTTGAAAGAACAACAATCAGGATCTGAAAAAATTTCATTATGAAAATATCAGAGCTCTCAGTAAAAAATTACCAGTTCACAATCATTATCTTCCTGCTCCTTATTGCGCTTGGCGTTTATTCATTCCTTAAAATACCCCAGGCGGAGGATCCTGAATTCCCCATAAGCATCTTTCCTGTGATTGCCATCTATCCGGGTGCATCTCCTGCCGACATGGAACAGCTTGTTGTGGATAAGGTTGAGGAGAGCCTTAACGAACTGGAGGATATCGAGACAATCAAGACCGAGATCAAGGATGGTGTGGCAGTAATCGTAATCGAGTTTTCTGCAAGTTCCGATCCGGATGCGAAGTACGATGAAATCTTACGGCAGATCAATTCGATAAAGTCGGACCTTCCCCCCGACCTTTACTCTATTGAGACACTTAAAATACAGGCGGGTAACACCAATATCATCCAGAGTGCGCTTGTTTCCGACAGTGCGGATTATCCCGAACTGAGCAGGTACGCAATCGAGCTTAAGGACCGGATCAAAGCTGTAGCAGGAGTGAAGAAAGCTGAAGCTATCGCATATCCCGGACAAGAGCTCAGGGTGGCCCTGAACCTCCCGAAAATAGCGCAGCTGAGAATACCCGTATCACAGGTTATGGGTGCAATTCAGAGTGATAACGTGAACATACCCGGGGGCAGCATTGAGATCGGACCTAAAAAGTTCAATGTCAGGACAGGCGGCGGATACAGGAGCCTTGAGGAAGCTGAAAGGACGATAGTGGGATCTTATGGGGGCAGGCTGGTGTACCTTAAGGATATTGCATCCGTTTCGTGGGAAGATGAAGATCTGCGGTATTATGGAAGGTACAATGGCAAAAAGGCAGTATTCCTTATTGCAAACATGAAGGAAGGGCAGATCATCCAGGATGTAAGGGATAATATCTACGCTGTTTACGACGGTTTTGAGAAGGACCTTCCCTCAGGGATAACTCTTGAGAGAGGTTTTGACCAGGCGCTTAATGTAAGCCACAAGCTTGGCAGGCTGCAGAGAGATTTTCTTTTTGCTTTCATCCTGGTGCTGATCACGCTATTGCCGCTGGGCCTGAGGGCTTCCGGCATCGTCATGATCTCCATTCCATTATCTATACTAATCGGTATAACAGGACTGTACCTTTTCGGCTTCAGCATCAACCAGCTTACCATCGTTGGCGCTGTGATTGCACTTGGGCTCCTTGTGGATGATTCAATTGTCGTTGTGGAAAATATAACCAGGTGGATAAGGGGTGGCACAACGCCTTATGATGCAGCCATCCTTGCCACGAAGCAGATAGGTCCGGCCGTACTTGGCTGTACCGCAACGCTGATACTCGCGTTCCTTCCCCTCATGTTCCTGCCCGGCATGGCAGGCAAATACATGAGATCGCTCCCTACATCGGTGACACTAATAATAACAGGATCGCTTTTTGTCGCACTTACAATCATCCCGTTTATTGCCAGCAAGGTTTTCAAAGGTGATGTCGATCCGGAAGGAAACAGGATACTCAAAGGCCTTAACAGGGGTATTGATTTCACCTATGGCAGGGCTTTGCAAAGGTGCCTCCGCAATCCTGTGGCAACAATGACGGTTGCGGCAGCATTGTTTTTGTCGTCGTTGTTCCTGGTGAATGGCATAGGCCTCAGCCTCTTTCCCAAAGCAGGGTTGCCACAGTTCTACATCACCGTTGAAACTCCTCGTGGAAGCAATATTAAGGAAACTGACAAGGCGGTAAGATTTGTCGAATCGGTATTGAGGGATCGTCCCGGGGTAAAGTATTATATGTCGAATATAGGAAAGGGTAATCCGCAGATCTTTTATAATTCCTTCCAGAAAAGCGAGCAGGCTGCTCTTGGCGAAGTTATGTGTGAAATAAACACGAGGGAACAACCCGAAATTGACAGCTTCATTGAAGCCCTGAAGGACACCCTGGCAACATATGTTAATGCCAGGTTATACGTTTATGAATTTGAGAATGGCATGCCGGTCGATGCCGCAATTGCAATTAGGCTCGTGGGAAGAAACCTCGATTCGCTGAAGGTTTATTCCGAAAAGATCAGGAACATAATGGATGACAACCCTGGTACCATATATATAAAGAATCCTTTAAGCCAGTCACTTACAGATGTGAAGGTGAATGTTAACAGCGAAAAAGCGGGGATTTACGGCGTGCTGCCTTCTGAGATTGATAAAACAATCAGGCTCAGCCTGGCCGGGCTTCCGGCCGGCAGGTTCCGCAGCCCTGAAGGGGAGGAGTACAATATTAGCCTTCGTTTGCCGGAAGGAACGATCACATCTCCGTCTTCACTTGAAAACATCTACATTTCTTCTATCACCGGGGCGCAGGTCCCTTTGTCGCAACTTGGTTCGGTGGAATTTTACAATTCACCCACTCTGATCCAGCATTATAATAACGAGCGGTCCATTACCATTTCATCCTCAGTACGGAAAGGTTACAACACAAACACCGTTACACGAGAGGTTCTGGATAAGCTCGAAGCAATGAAGCTGCCGGAAGATTTCCATATTGTTCCTGCTGGTGAAATTGAAGGAAGAAGGAAAAGCTTCGAAGGGATTGGCACTGCAATACTTATAGCTATTTTCGGAATTTTTGCGATCCTCATTCTCGAGTTCAGGACGTTCAGGAGCACCCTTATAGTTCTGTCTGTTATTCCTCTTGGCTTCATCGGAGGTTTGCTGATGCTCTGGATTACAGGTTACACACTGTCATTTTCTGCAGCCATCGGATTTGTTGCCCTTACCGGTATCGAGATTAAGAACTCAATCCTCCTTGTTGATTTCACGAATCAGCTGAGGCAGAAAGGAATTCCCATTAATGAAGCCATAATCAGGGCAGGAGAAATAAGGTTCCTTCCGGTTCTGCTGACAACGTTTACCGCCATCGGCGGTTTGTTTCCCATTGCCCTTGGTAATTCGAACCTTTACTCGCCCCTGGCATTCGTTATTATCGGTGGCCTGGTCACCTCTACTTTGTTTGCAAGGCTGGTGACACCGGTCATGTACAAGCTTACCCCCCCTGAAGTATAGAATCTGGTATTGATGTTTTGCAATTAATTATTAGATTGCACAAACATTAATTTCCCGATTCTATATGAAAATGTTCCGTTCTATTTTCTGCCTGCTGATAATTTCAGCATTCGTAACTGTTGCAGGGGCACAGGATAAAGTTGTAAAATCTATAATTGAGCTTGGCCGGACCGATAACCGTTCGATGAAGCACCTCGACATTCTTGCAAACCAGTTTGGGGGAAGGATCCTCGGATCTGATGCCTACGAAAATGCTTCGGTTTGGTGTGCTGATCAGTTCAGGAAATGGGGCATGGAAGTTCAGATGGATGAGGTAGGCACTTTGCCTGTCGGCTTTAACAGGGGACCATGGTTTGGCAGGTTGCTTGGCGAAAACGCAATGGACCTCCATTTCGCAACACCCTCATATACATCGGGAACGAAGGGAGTACAGCGCGGGCATGTTGTTATCGAACCCAGGACCCAGGCTGAGTTCGACAGGATGAAAGGGACTCTTAAAGGAGCCTGGGTTCTTGTCACAGGGATGAACACAGGGTGGCCGATCGATTATTCCGCTAAAGGCGATTCGGTTCGGGCAAAGGTTCTGACGGAAAATGAAGAGATAGGCAAGAAGAACCGCGAAATAATGATGGAGAACAGGCAAAATGCCGGGAAGGACGAAAAACCTATGCTGCCTTATAAGGAAGAGCCTGCACTCTTTTACAAACAGATGAGGGAAGCAGGGATCCTGGGCATTATCCAGGCTTCTACTGTTCCGATCAGGGCTCTTTATGACAGGAAAAACCTGGAGAAGATGAGCTTTGAAAAACTCCCCGATGTCCCGGATATCAAGCTCGATGAGCATCAGTATGCGGTAATCGAGCAGATGGTGAAGGAAAGAAGATATTTCCAGCTCGAATTCGACATTAGGAATCATTTCAGACCGGGACCGATAAAATATCACAACGTTATAGGAATAATAAGAGGCACAAAATACCCCGACGAATATGTAATGATGGGCGGGCATCTCGACTGTTTCGATGTGGCAACGGGCGGAGTCGATGACGGTTCAGGAGTAACCCCTGCCATGGAGGCTGCACGCCTTATAATGGCTTCAGGCGGAAAACCGAAACGCTCCATTCTTGTATGCCTTTGGGCAGGAGAGGAATTTGGCTTGTGGGGATCGAAGAGCTGGGTTGCTGAAAACAGCAAGCTCCTTCCTAAAATCTCAAATTACTTCAACCGCGACGGAGGTCCGACAGTTCCAAACAGCCTTACCGTTCCGGAGGCAATGTACTCGGATTTCGAGCAGATCTGCGAGCCGTTGAACACAATAAATTCCGATTTCCCTTTCACCCTTACAAAAAGGGCTACACCTGCGGGGCCGATGCCAAGAACTGCAGGAGGTTCAGACCATGCTTATTTTGCCATGAACGGGGTACCAACCCTGAGCTTCGGACTTGTTGATTCAAAAGGCTACAATTTCGACTACATGGAGATATGGCATACCGAGCGGGACACTTATGACAAGAGCATTGCCGAGTACCAGAATCAGACTGCTGTTGTAACTGCAGTTGTTGTTTATGGTCTTTCAAACCTCGATCACCTGCTTTCCAGGAATGGGCTCTATAGTGACGAGCCTGTGAACCTGACAACAACAGGAGGTGGAAATTAAAAATTCACGGCCAGTATTTTTCGATTATCCTTAGGTTGACTTCTTGGGAGACAGGGTGAGTTCGTGGTGAGTTTAAGATAAACTATACAATTCATTTTGATATAACCCGGGAATTTACTAACTTGTAAGTTAATTACCTGAATATTAACCTTAACAAGTCCGTAAAATGAGAATTCTTATCACGGGATTTGTTGTATTTGTGATCTGGTGTGTCTTTTCGGCCTGGATGTACAATGACAAGTTGCTTCCGGTAATAAATGCACCCGATCCTTTACCTGTTGTTCCCGAAAAAACAAGTGCGGCAGATTCTCTTGCAAAAATCTACGCTGCAATGCCGGAGAAACTATCGATCTATTTTGAATTCAATGATACCGGATTCAAAAGTGATCAGCAGACTGACAGCAGAATTGCTGAATTCAGGCAGTGGCTTGAGAAATACCCGGGTTCAAAAGTAAGTGTCACCGGTCACACCGACCTCATTGGCACAGAAGCTTATAACCAGGATCTTGCATTGAAGAGGGCGCAGGTGATCGGCAAATATGTGGGGGATCAGGGAATAAGTGCCGACAGGATGCAGGTTGAATCTAAAGGCGAATCGGAACCTGCCGCCGATTATCTCACCAGCGAAGGCAGGGCAAAGAACAGAAGGACCGAAATAACAATTAAAATGCAGTAAAATGGCACAGCAATTCATTTTGGCAGCACAGTCGGTTACGGGAGCAGTAATAACCATCGTGGCTTTGCTCCTTGTTGCCGCAGTAATCGGGTATGTTTCAGCATGGTTCTATTCGAAATCGATTTATACACCGATTGTAAAAGGACTTCAGAAAGAAAAGGAAGACCTCACAACCCAGGTTGAACATCTCAACAGGCAGGTTGAAGTTATGAAAAGCGAAATCATAAGGCTGAACGGCACAGTTGAGAAAAGGGACGAAAGAATTCAAGCCCTGGAAAAGGAGGTCGAAGAAAAGAACAAGGAAATAAAGAAAATATCAACCAAACCTGTTAAGGAGAACTAGTTTTTTATGGATTCATTTTTACTTGCACAATCGCACTACAAAGAATTAAAGGATAAAGAAACAGATCTGGCAATATTGCCATGGGGTGCAACAGAAGCACATAATTATCACCTTCCGTATGCCACCGATAATATAATGGTCGAAAGAATTGCAGCTGAGGCTGCAAAGCAGGCTCATGACAAAGGCGGAAAGCTTCTTGTGCTGCCTGCCATACCTTTCGGTGTGAATACAGGACAGCTCGATATCAGGGTCAACATCAACCTCAATCCAACCACTCAGCTTGCCATTCTTACGGATATTGCCGATGTCCTGAACAGGCACGGCATCAATAAATTCCTTATACTGAATGGTCATGGGGGCAATGACTTCAAACAGATGATCAGGGAGCTTGGATTCAGGTTTCCGAAACTTTTCATCTGCAGCTGCAACTGGTACCAGGCAGTTAATGCTGACCTGTTCGAGGAGGGAGGCGGTCATGCCGACGAGATGGAGACAAGCATGATGCAATATCTTGTTCCGGATATGGTATTGCCACTCGATGAAGCCGGAGAGGGAAAAGGGAAAAAGTTCAGGATTAAAGCCCTGAACGGCAAATGGGCATGGGCCGAAAGAAGATGGTCGCAGGTTACATCCGATACCGGCATAGGCAATCCTTACAAGGCAACACCTGAAAAAGGTAAAAGATGTTTTGATGATGTGGTGGCAAAAATAGGCGACTTCATGTATGATCTTTGCATTGCGGACATTAATAACCTATATGAATAATGAAAACTAACAGACGCGATTTTATCAGATTCGGGGCAATGGCTTTTGTGGGGGCATCGATGCTCCCGGGCACAGACCCCGTCTTCCAGCAACAAAAAGGCAAAAAGAAAGGGAAAGAAAAGCAGAATCAGAAAGCTGCTCAGAAATCCGCCCAGAAACCCGGTCAGAAGGGAAAAGAAAAAACAATGACCGGCCTTCAGCTTTATTCCGTAAGGGATGACATGCAGAAGGATCCCCGCGGTACACTTGAAAAGCTCGCCAAAATGGGCTATGTCTATGTTGAGCACGCAAACTACGTCAACGAGAAGTTTTACGGTTTCCCGGCACAGGATTTCCGGAAAATACTCGATGACCTTGGACTGAAGATGATCAGCGGTCATACCGTTATGGGCCGTCAGCACTGGGATGAGGCGAAGCAGGATTTCAGCGACAGCTGGAAAAAGCTTGTTGCCGATGCCGCTGTTCTCGGGCAGAGGTGGGTTGTAAGCCCTTCGATGGACAACAGCATGCGCAACAATTACGACAGCTTCAAAAAATACATGGATGTATTCAATAAAAGCGGCGAGCTTTGCAAAAAATCAGGGATGAAGTTCGGTTACCACAATCACGATTTTGAATTCAGCGAGCAGCTTAACGGGCAGAGGCTTTTTGATATAATGATGACCAGCCTCGATAATGAACTTGTAGCCATGCAGCTCGACATCGGGAACCTTTACAATGGCGGTGCAGTGGCTCTTGATGTCATGAGCAAGTATCCCGGCAGGTTTGAGATCATCCACACAAAGGACGAGATCCCGGCAAAAGAGGGTGAGGAGAAATACGAAAGCACAATTCTCGGGAAAGGGATCGTCAATGCCAGACAGGTTGTTGATCTTGCAAGGGATAAAGGAGGAACAATCTGCTATATAATCGAACAGGAGTCTTACCAGGGAAGAACACCACTGGAGTGTGTTGAGGAAGACCTCAAAATCATGAAGAGCTGGGGATATTAATCCGGGTGCACTGAAAAAATACCGCATAACATCAGGGTAAATCTGTCTTGGCCGGTCTTGTTTCAAACATTATGTTATGAAAACGACCGGCCTTATTTTTTCCCTGTTTCTTTTGACCAACATCATCCTCAGCCAGAGCCAGGTGAAGCAAACTGATACTACCTCAGTGAGTTATCCTGATGGTAATTATACCGGACTATCGAGAGCCATTTACGAAGGCGAGCCTTACTGGGGAATCATCAGGATGGGTGTTAAAGGTGGCAGGATCACAGATGTAAGCTTTATGATCCGCGATTCGGTTTTGCATGAAACCTTTAATGATGCTTATGCCAGACATTTCGCAGGGAATGAAGTGTACATCCAGCAGACGAAAAACGACTGGAATGGAGTAAAGACATATCCTTCAAAGCTGATCGAAAAACAGGATATCGGAAAGGTAGATGTGATTACGGGAGCAACCTGGTCGTATAACATATTCAGGGCATCATTTCAGGAAGCTTTGAAAAAGAAGGATTAAACAAAACCAGACATCAGGTGTTTTTTGAGTAGCTTCGGGCTCACTTACTGCCTGGTTCTGATTTTTATGAAAAAGCTGGTCTTCATCACTGCCTTCATTCTTTTTTCATCTTCCATTTTTTCTCAGAAGGTCCCTGTTGTTGTTGTACAATCCCGATGGGCAAGCCGTGACTGGCAGATCCTCGACGAAAATTATGGCATCGTTTTTCAGGGTGGCAATTATTTTCCGGGAGACTCGGTTGTTTTTTCGCTCGGGGCAAACAAGCGTTTTTACTTCTACTGCACAGTTTCACCAACGTCAGCGGACAGTATTGATTACACTCTCATCCTCGATAAGGAGCCGCTTCTGCTTGTAGGACCTGCAGATGGTACAGGCGATCGATTTATTCCTTTTTTTACCGGAACAAGATCTCCTGAGGCTAAGATCACGGGAGGAACTGATGCACTCATATCTGAATTCCCGTGGCAGGTTTACATAACATCCGGGGATATCACCTGTGGCGGATCGATCATATCCGATACATGGATAGTGACTGCTGCCCATTGCACAAGGAAACAATCGGGTGAAACCGTAACTCCTTCAGAAGTATTCGTGAAAGCCGGTGCAAACAATCCATACAACGATGCCGAAGGAAAGGTTTACGGAGTTTCACAGGTTATACCTCACGAAAATTATAATGATGAAACTCTCGAGAATGATATTGCCCTCATAAAGCTCAGTTCTGCGATCGACATACCCCAGGCCAGGCCTGTAAGGATAGTAACGCAGGAAGATATTTCTTTCGGGGCAACCGACCCCGGTGTAATGGCCTGGGTTACCGGCTGGGGTCTGACATCCTTAAGCCCTAACGTTTTTCCTACAAAGCTTCAAAAGGTTCAGCTGCCTCTTATAACAACGGCACAGGCCATGACGGTCTGGCGCTCCATCCCTCCAACAGACCTGATGGCTGGTTATAAGGATGGGAATAAAGATGCCTGCAGCGGCGACAGCGGCGGACCCCTCGTGGTCTCTGTGCTCGGAGAGCTCAGGCTTGCAGGAATAGTGAGCTGGGGCAGCTCCAAATGCAACACTTACGGAGCATACACAAGGGTTTCATTGTTTGATCAATGGATAAGGAACAACACCGGGATACAACCATTGCTGAAACCTCCTGTTCCTGCGGGTGATACAATTGTTTGCCAGGGCCAGGTGACCGGCAGGTATACTGTGGGAACAGTCACCGGAATCAGCAGTTATGAATGGAGGCTTCTCCCGCAACAGGCAGGTTCCGTGACAGGCAGTGCAACGAGCGCTACTGTTTCATGGAATACATCATTTACAGGAAAGGCGGACCTTATTTACAGGGTTTTGACGAATGGGCAATTTTCAGACTGGTCGAGGCTTGCGATCAGGGTTGTGAGAAATACGAGATTCCTCAGGCAGTCTGCCGACACGGCAGTGTGCTCGAATGAACCGGTTACTCTCAGGGTAAGCGCTCAGGGATACAGGCTCACATTCAACTGGTTCAGGAATGGCACTCTTTTCAGATCAGGTTCCGACAGCACCCTTACACTCACCTCTTCGAGACCGGAAGATTCAGGAATTTTCACAGTTGAAATATCAGGCAAGTGCGGAACAGTCAGGTCCGGCTCGATAAGGCTTACCGTACACCCGCTGACAAAAATCAACTCCCTGTCGCCTGACGTTACAGTTCCTTTCGGCAACGACCAACCTCTTAAAGTGGAAGCCGGAGGACATAACCTTACATATCAATGGCAGAAAGACAGTGTGCTGATTGACAATGCCACAGATTCCATACTGGTCATTTCCGATGCCAATGCGGCCGATATCGGCAACTATGAGGTAACCGTAAGCGGAACCTGCGGAGTTGAAAAAAGTGACAGCATATATGTATTTGTTGAAGGTAAGCCGCAGGCAGGCGCACCTGAAGTATTGCTATGGCCATCGGTCACTTCTTCTACCTTCAATATAGCTGTAAGGGGAGATGATGCGTATAATATAAATATTTATAATACACGAGGACAACTGGTCAAATCTTATCATGGACTGAGATACAATAACGAGCTCGATATCAGCAATCTGGCAGGAGGAATCTATATTGTGCGTGTATACAACCGCCAATTCAGCAAAACACTCAAAGTGATCAGGCTCTGATCATCTCTTCACGTAAATGTTTTCATCCCTCAAATCCCGGAGAAAAAGTGTTTTTGGCGAATTGTAGAAAACCATGAAATCAGCAGGGAAAGGCTGCATGGCTCTCCCTGATTTCACAAGGCGGGGGATATAGGCATGCCTCCACGTAAGTATGTAACCTGAAGGATATTTGCTGATTATCGGAAGAAGAACTGATGACCACCATTCTTCCATACCCCTTCGTGCACCGGTCTCGCTCAGCGCAGTAAGCTTCTGCCTTTTTTCAGCCTCGGCAGTAACGAATGCGAGTGCATTATCCAGCTCCTGGTTAAATTGAGGTCCGCGATCGTACATGTCGATAGAGAGCATATCGATCATATCGTCGCCCGGATATCCTCTCATGTATTGTTCCAGGCTGGTAACCCTGTCGGTGTTGTAAGCATAGAGGATATGATGAATTTTGTTTTTGTCACGCAGAAAATCCACTGTATACCTCCACAATGCTGTATATTGATCATCAGTGCAGATGTTTGTTCCCCACCAGAAGAATGATCCGGAATGCTCATGATATGGCCTGAAAATTACAGGAATGAATTTTCCTTTCTCATCCTTAAGATCCATAAAAAAAGAAGCAAGCCTTCCAAGCCATACGTTGAACTGGTCATGGTATCTTCCTCCGGGAAGTATTGAAGCCACAACTTCCTTGCTGCTTACATCCCAGGCTGTTCCATGCTGCCTTCCGCCGGGCTGCTCATGCATTGTAAGCGGATTATCAGGATGCCAGCTCAATGTTATGATGCCACCCCGTTTATAATGAGCTCTGATCTGCTCCTTTATCTGTTCAAAGCTTACAGAATCGAGGCTTCTTTCATTGCCCAGCTCGAGGTGGCCCAGTTCGAAACCGGCAACTGCAGGATAATCCCCTGTAAAATCCTTTGTGTCTGACCGGTCCTTCTCATACCACCATTTGCTGCCGTACATGAGATCATCCTGGTGACCGTACATCACCCCTTTGTCTTTCAGCCTGTACATTGACTGGAACAGTGCAACTGTTTCCCTTGTCGCTTTTCTGTCAGCCGGAAGAGGCAATTTCTGGGCTGAAACAGAATTGATTATGAAAATGGATATCAGCAACCAGATTGTTTTTTTCATGATGTCTGAAGGTTAGTATCATAAAGATAAGTTCGCAGTCTTAAAAAATCGCTATTTTACCGCTGAAATTTTTTAAACTGATAATTGATGAAATCAAGACTATCAAAAGTTATAATTGCAGCCCTCTTCTTAATATTCTCAATGAATAGTTCATATTCCCAATTGTATGAATGGCGCGGACCCGGCCGTACGGGCATTTACAACGAGACAGGATTATTGAAGAAATGGCCTGCAGCAGGCCCTTCTGTTGTATGGGAAACAGAAGGGATGGGAGACGGTTATTCTTCACCCACTGTGACAGATGATGCAATTTATGTTACCGGCAGGAAGGATGATAACGATATCCTTACAGCACTGTCGCCTGACGGGAAGAAAAAGTGGGAGACGGTTTACGGTAAGGCTTGGACCGCAAACCATACCGGTTCCAGATGTACTCCGACATACTATAATGGCAGCATTTTCCTTGTTAGCGGGAGTGGTGATATCGTTTGCGTTGGTTCCGATGGCAAGATCAAATGGTCAAAGAACCATTACAGCCTGTACGGAAGCAAGCCGCTGATGTTCGGTATTTCCGAATCGCCCCTTGTAAACGGCAATATGGTCATTGTCTCTCCATGCGGAACCAAAGCTTCAATGGTGGCCTTCAACATCAATGACGGTAAGGTTATCTGGGAAGCTCAGCCACTTGGGCAGGAGCCTCAGTACATAAATCCAAAAATCATCGATTATGCAGGTAAAAAAATGATTATAAATGTGTTTGGCAAGGATATAGTTGCTGTTGATGCTTCAAATGGTAAGCTGCTTTGGAAAGTCGACTATGAAGCTGCCAACAGTGTTGCCGGCGGCAGGAAGAATCATGCAATAACTCCGATTTATAAAGACGGAGATATCCTGATTGCAAACGGATATGGATGGGTTTCGCTCAAGCTGAAGCTTTCAGCCGATGGCAGCAAGGCCGAAAAAGTATGGGAGAACAGGAACTTCGATCCTCAACTCGGAGGGGTTGTACTGCTTAGCGATAAGCTGTACGCGTCGAATCACCAGTCGCAGCCTGCAGGTTCATGGATCTGCGTTGACTGGAATACAGGAAAAACATTGTGGACGGCTAAATGGAATTCACAGGGTTCTGTTATATCGGCTGACGGCATGCTGTATCTTTTTGAGGAAAAATCAGGAAATGTGGCGCTGGCCAGGCCGGATCCTTCGAAGCTTGATATTCTCAGCGAATTCAGGGTTACCAAAGGGGGCGGACCATTCTGGGCTCATCCGGTAATCAAAAATGGAAGATTGTATATAAGGCACGGGGAAGCGTTGATAGTATATAATATCAAAGCCTGAGCATACGATGCAAAAAACTTACACAGAGGGCCTCAGAGGCTCACAGAGGATGTAAAAATTAACTCTGTGTTACGCTTGCCTTCTCTGTGTAACTCTGTGTGTCTTTAGGTTAATTTAATGGAGCATATTTAATGGAGCATCTAAGAGAATGAAATCTCATTGATCCCCTTCTTCAGCTCAAAACATAATATCGATTCCTTCCTGTCAGTGAACCAGCTATCCTGGCGGGTGAAGTTGCCATTATCAACTCTTGTAAGAGGTTTCGCTTCTTCACCTTCATGTTTCACCGAAGGATTTTTTACCATTGCATTCAGCTTAACGGTAAATCCCTGTGTTTCAAAAGGAGCTTTCAGCACAATTTTGTTTTTTTCGAATGAGACTGATGTAAGTTCTTTAGCTGCCCAATAGCGTGCAATGTCATTCTGTCTCATCCAGAGAAGATTATTGTATTTCTGCCCCAGTCGTGACACCACTTCCTTGAGGACTTTGAATCCCTGTTTATCACCGTTGTAATATATTCCGGGCCAATGACATACCATTATGGCTGGTTCGCCGCTGTCGATGACATCCACCAGCCTTCCGGAGCTCAGATCGGGCGTGATCATCAGGTCGGGACTGCCCTTGCCAAGACCGTCCCAGTTGCCGAACCAGTCGTCGGTACAGCCTATTATCGATACTGAACATTCAGGATCGGGACCATCGATACCTGCTTTGTACATTACAATCGGCGCAACGCTCTTAACCTTTTCGGTAAAAACATCACGGAAGAAATGAGTGAGGTTATATCCGAACACATCTTTCACTGCCTCGAAGGTGCCTTTGGCAAGGTTCACCTGGTTGCGCTCCCCATAACCTCCGGGTGTCGTAATACCTTCACAGGTCAATCCGGCTTCCTTAAGGATGTTCAATGCATAGGTTTGATAAACTGCAAGTTCATCGGCACTCTTTGTCTGGCTCCATTCCCAGTTCTCCATGTATTCGGGAGTCGGAAAAGGGTATGGAATACCTTTTTTTATATCGATCACTCTTGTGTGACTGACCATCTCCGGGTGAATGTCCCAGTTTGGCATAATAAGATCGCGCACAAGTGCAAGGCTCGACTCGAGCTCCTGTTTTGTCCATCCTGGAATGAGCCGGCTCACCCAGCCGGTGCAGGCAGGAAACGGTACGATGCTGTATTTCCCTTTCACTCCCGTTTCCCGGCTCCATTCACCGAATTCCCTTACAAAGCTGTCGGGGATCTCCCGCGGCAGCTTGCGCCAGTCCTGCTTATATTGCTCCGGCAGAACTTCGCCAAACTGAGGAATGCCGAAGTGAGCCATGTTCACAAGGCAGGTTGAATCATCGATAATAAGACTCACCGGGTTGCGGTTATACGGATTGATTATTTCAGCAATCAATTCTTTTTGACCCGGAATTGCTACCGAGGGGAAGAATGCGGCAGTTGTGCCCGCCCCCGCCAGTTTTATGAAATTACGCCTGGTTACCATGATTGAATAATGATTGAATACTGATTGAATACGGATTTCTATTTCATTTAAATTTAATAAATTTAGTAGCACTTTAACCTCAACAATCATGACAAAAGGAAAATTAACCCGCAGGCAGGCAATTTTAACAGTTTCTGCAGGAGCAATGGCAACTGTCATAAAACCTTTTGAACCTTTCACCATTGCAGGAAAACAGCAGGAGAAGCTCGCAGTAAAAGGGGGAGCACCTGTTCATACAGGCAAATGGATTGAATGGCCTCAGTGGAATCAATCGGCCGAGCACAGCATTGTTGAGATGCTGAGGACAGGCAGATGGTGGAGGGGAAACGGTGAACATGTAACTGAATTCGAAAAAAAATATTCCGGGCTGATGTCAGTGAAAAGGTGCCTTGCAACAGCAAGCGGAACATCTGCACTTCTTGTTGCCATGCAGGCCCTCGGAGTTGATGCGGGTGATGAGGTTCTTGTCTCACCATACACATTCATTGCTACTTACAATGTTATATTCATGCATAAGGCTCTGCCTGTATTCGTGGATACCGATCCTGAAACCTTCCTTATGGATCCTTCGAAGATTGAATCGAGGATAACCGACAGGACTACAGCCATTATCCCGGTTCACATCTATGGCCTGCCGGTCGACATGGACGGCGTGAATGCAGCAGCGAAGAAGCATGGACTGAAAGTCATTGAGGATGCCTGCCAGGCCTGGCTTGCAGAGTACCGTGGTAAAAAAGTCGGGACCCTGGGTGATGCAGGCTGCTTCAGCTTTCAGAATTCCAAGAACCTTCCGGCAGGCGAAGGCGGGGCAATCATCAGCAATAACGATGAACTGATGGATCTTTGCCATTCTGTTCATAACTGCGGGAGGCCATATGGCAGCGTGAAGCGCACCAGCGATTACCCTGTCAACGGCGGGAATAACCGGATGCAGCAGATCCAGGCATTGATACTGCTGTCGCAGATGGACAGGATCCTGGAAGATGCAGATGTCAGGCTTGCGAATGCCCGCTACCTTGACGAACAGCTTGCAAAGATCCCGGGGATAATTCCATACAGGCTTGCAAGCGGCGCTACAAGGTCGGCCTATCACCTTTATCCTTTCAGATATATAAAAGAACATTTCAACAATGCACCAAAGGAAAAATTTCTTCAGGCTCTCAGGGCTGAAGGGATTCCCTGCAGCAGCGGTTATGGTCCACAGAACAAAGAAGCTCTTATCGAAAACTGTCTTAATTCAAAAGGTTACAAAAGGCTGTTCCCGGAGGCCAGGCTGAAGAAATGGCGTGAAGAGAATGTTCTTCCGGGAAATGACCGCCTTTGCAGTGAAGCTGTTACTTTTTCCCAGAATATTCTCCTCGGCAGCAAGCCCGATATGGAGGATATAGTAAAAGCCATCGGCAAGATACAGGCAAACCGCGATCAGCTTGTTTGATATAAAAAGACTGCTTGTGTATCTTTTTTGACCGAATTGAGAACAAAACTATCGATTCCGGCGTTAATCCTTCTGGAATAATCCAGCGGGGATGAAGATCAGCTTAAGCATTTTTTTTCTGGCGTTTTGTGCAGTGGCAGCCGCCCAGACCAATCTTACCATTTCGGGACAGACATATACTAATTCAAGCGATACATGGACAGGTGTAAACATACCCCGTTCAGCTCCGACGTTGCTGATATTCAAAAACAACACTATAACATCAGATAACAGGTTCGGCTACCTGCTCCAGGCAGGTGATGAATCACCGGCTTCCACCAACAACAATCTCGACGGAGCTGTAATAACAGGCAACAGGCTCAACTGGAAAGGCACCGACATGGAGGTGATAACCCACGGCATTTTCACTGGACATAATAAGAATGTAATCATCAAATACAATTACCTGAATTATGTACCGATGGGTATAATACGGAAATCGGGAAACAACATGAGCAATACCGGAGGTGGCGTTGCATACAATATCGTTAAAGGCGGAGCAGTGGGACTGGTTGTGAAAGGAATGAGCAATGTAAATGTTCTCAATAATACATTTTACACAGACAGGGAGCCTGTACATACCTGGAGGCCATTGCTTTACATATATACGAATACCGACCAGGGAAAATACTCAGTTGCTCACGGAACAAAGGTGTACAACAATATATTTTATACGAAATACCGTACGCCTGTAATAACGGTCCTCGAAAACGAGAGCCTTAACGGATTCGAATGCGATTATAATCTTTACTGGAGCGAGGCCGGCCCTCCTCTTTTCGTAATCGAGGGAGTGGAATTGTCATTTGCGCAATGGCAGGCCCGGGGATATGATATTCATTCAGTTGTGAGGAATCCGAATTTCAGGGATTTGACAGGATTTGTGCCGGCTTCAAGAATAAACAGTGGAAGAGATCTTGGGCCAGAATGGTCAGAAGGGCTTTCAGTGAGCGCCAAATGGGGCTCGGGTGATCCCGCCACGACGTCGCAGAATGGACCCTGGCAGATTGGTGCAGTGGTTCACGGCACAGAAGGCGGTGAAACCGGGGCCTTCGAGATCCTGCAATCGGTTCTTACAGATAAATCGCCCACAGTGATCGAGATCACTTTTACTGAGGATCTTTCATCCGTCAATCCTGCAACAACGGACTTCAGGGTAAATGTAAATTCAAGCCAGAGAACCGTCGAAACAGTATCAGTATCCGGAAATAAGCTGTTACTCACAATATCAGGTCCCTTAAGTCATACCGACAGGATAACGATTGACTATATAAAACCGTCATCCAATCCTTTAAGCAGTTCTTCCGGCGAACAGCTCAGCGCGTTTTCAAATTATGCTGTAATAAACAATATTCATTCAGGCAAGGCAGAAATAAATATTTATCCAAATCCGGTCATACGTCATTTCAATATATCAAATACCGGACCTGACCAGCTTCCACAGATAATACGGATATATGACATGGCTGGCAGGTTATGCTATGAAAAAAAACTTGAAACTGAATTTTTGTACAAGGTACCGGTAAATCTTGCTCCCGGTATCTATATCCTTTATCTGGCATTAGGCACTGATACTGAATATTCGCAAAAGCTGATCGTGGTCGAGTAGCGGGGAAGGGGAGTCAGCCTATTTATATACTTCATGTAAGAAAAAGAATATTTGACCGTTAGCATATAACGATTGTCAATGAATCCATTTTATTAGTTTACCATGAGAATAAAAATCAGCCTTATTCTATTTGTGACAGCTATGAACTTAAGCGCACAGACAGAGCTCGTGATGAGCGGAAAGACCTACACAAATTCCGAAGATACCTGGCTCGGTGTGGATATCCCCAGGAATGAACAGACAAATCTTATCTTCAGGAATAACAGCATCAACTCAATCAACCGTTACGGCTACATGCTGCAGGCAGGGGATGAGGGAGTCAGGACCACCAACAACAAACTTGACGGGGCAATAATAACCGGCAACAAATTCACCTGGTCAGGATCGGACATGACTGTAATTCCTCACGGATTGTTTACCGGTCACCAGAAGAATATAGTTGCCAAATACAATTACCTGAAGGATGTTCCTATGGGAATAATAAGGAAATCTGCCAACAACATGACTAATACCTCCGGCGGTGTTGCCTACAATATCGTAAAGAACGGGCAGGTGGGCATGGTTGTTAAGGGAATGAGCAATGTGAACATCTTCAACAACACTTTTTACCAGGAGAGAACTGCCTCGCAGACATGGAGACCACTAATTCATATCTACACTAATACAGACAACGGAAATAATTCAGTCGCACACGGGACAAAGATCCACAACAACATTTTCTACACCAAATACCAGACACTGTCGATAACCATCGCCGACAATGAAAGTCTTCAGGGCTTTGAATGCGACTATAATGTTTACTGGTGCGAAAACGGCTCACCGCGATTTTCTGTTGCAGGCTCTGTTAAGACATTCGAACAATGGCAGGCAATGGGTTATGACCAGCACTCGGTTGTTATGAATCCTAAGTTCAGGGATTTTGTGAATTTCGTTCCTGCCGAGAGGCTCGATTTCGGGAAGGATCTCGGGACCGAGTGGCAGATGGGACTTGCCACAAATGCAGTGTGGAGTACGGCTGATCCTGCCACGACAGGACAGAACGGCAAATGGCAGGTGGGCGCTGTCATACACGCAGCAGACGGGTCAGTACCTCCACCTCCGGCTGAACTGGGGCCACAGTCTGAAGGCATCTCAATTTCCCCCAACCCGGTAAAGGATTCATTCACTGTTAAAATAACGAACGCAGATCAGAGCACTACAGGGATCCTCAGGTTATTTGATTTTTCAGGAAAACTCTGCCTTGAGAAACAACTCGCAAATGTTAGCAGCCAACCCGTCAGCGTAAACCTGAACGCAGGGTTCTATGTCTTACGGCTTGAGAAAGGGCCACAGACTCTTATTGTTCAGAAGATAATTGTTGTGGATTGAGTTTTATCAGCCGGACACATACCGTGGGTCAACCATGTATGAATCAAATCACGGGATTTTTTGTATCTTTATGAGATTGTTCATTTTACATCACATTCTCACCATTGCAATTCATAAAAGCTTATGGAAAAAACCACTAGTGATAAAGTGCTTATTCTCCATCCGGAAAGCATTGCCAAAAATTTCATTCCCGCCGAATTCATTCCTGAAGGTAAAGATGAATATCATATAAGAAACACGCAGGTCTGCCATCCAAAAAACGGATGGCGTAACCTGAGGTCCGATGAAGTCGAACAGCTGGTCAAGAACAACAATACTTCCGACAACTGGGACAATATCCTTGTCACAGATCAGTTCGAGACCAGCCAGGTTAAGAACTCAAGGTTTTACGGACTTATACGAATTGGAGCCACCAGGAACGTCATTCTTCAGCATCACGATCTGAGGCTGCCTGCCGGGATCACCAACAGCCTGATCCTTTCATGCGACATAGGTGACGATGTTGCAATCCATGATGTTCATTACCTGGCTCATTATATAATAGGTAATAACAACATTCTCTTTAACCTGAGTGAGATGCACACAACCGATCACTCCAAATTCGGCAACGGTGTGTTAAAGGAGGGGGAGACTGAAAGTGTGAGAACCTGGCTGGACATTATGAACGAGACCGGTTGCAGGAGGGTGCTTCCATTTGACGGCATGACGACAGGCGATGCCTGGCTTTGGGCAAAATACATTGATGACAGCGAGCTTCAGTCAAAGCTGAAGGAGATCACCCAGCAGAGCGTCGATAAACAGCGGGGTTATTACGGAACCACCGGATCAAATTGTGTGATAAAGAATTCACAGATTCTGAAAGATGTTAAAATAGGATCGTTCTGTTACATCAAGGGCGCAAACAAGCTGAAAAACCTGACTATAAACTCATCTGAGGATGAACCGACACAGATCGGTGAAGGTGTTGAGCTTGTAAACGGGATCATAGGTTACGGATGCCATATATTCTATGGCTGCAAAGCAGTTAAATTTGTGCTTGGCAACAATTCCGGACTTAAATATGGCGCCAGGCTGATCAACTCCTTCCTTGGAGATAATTCGACAATATCGTGCTGTGAAGTTCTTAACAATCTCATTTTCCCGGCACATGAGCAGCATCACAACAACTCGTTCCTTATCGCTTCACTCGTTATGGGCCAGAGCAACATGGCTGCCGGAGCCACAATCGGCTCAAATCACAACAGCCGTGCAAACGATAACGAGATACAGGCTGGGAGAGGCTTCTGGCCCGGACTATGTACAAGCGTAAAGCATTCATGCCGCTTTGCTTCATTCACTCTTCTTTCAAAAGCCGATTACCCTGCCGAGCTCGACATACCTCTGCCTTTTTCGCTCATTAACAACAATGTTCACAAGGATCAACTTGAAGTTATGCCCGCATATTGGTGGCTCTACAACATGTACGCGCTTGCCAGGAATGCATGGAAATTCAGGAGCCGCGACAAGAGGATAAACAAGATCCAGAACATCGAATTCGAAGCGTTTGCCCCCGATACAGTCGAGGAAATAATTAATGCCATGAAGTTGCTTGAGATATGGACAGCCCGTGCATACCTGGGGCAGACGGGCAAAACAGGGAAGATAAAGAATGCCGAAGCCCTTGCTGAAACAGGAAGAAGCCTTCTGAATGCCGAAAAAGGAACTGTTGAAGGTTTGAAAGTGACAGGTGAAAATATGGAAAACAGCCATCGTGGCCAGGTGGTGCTCAAACCATACGAGGGATATCATGCCTACAGGCAGATGCTTCATTATTATGCCGTGAAGAACCTGATTGCATATTTTGATGAGAATCCTTCAGCGGGATTCGGCACTATGAAAGATGAGCTGAAAGGGAAGCGGCAAAGGGAATGGGTCAACCTTGGAGGCCAGATAATGCAGAGGAAAGACCTGGATCAGCTCAGGGAAGATATATGCTCAGGAAGGTTAAAAACATGGAGGGAGATACACAAACGCTATAACAGGTTATGGCAACGTTATCCTGAAGACAAGCAAAGACATGCCTATGCTGTCCTTTGCAAAATCCTTGGCACCGAAGATATTTCCCCCGCTCAATGGGCAGATGCTCTCGACAAGGGTGTTGCCATCCAGCAATATATTGCCGACCATGTCTATTCATCAAGGAAGAAAGACTATGACAATCCATACAGGTTCATCACTTTCAGGAACCGGGAAGAGATGAAGGCAGCCATTGGGGATGTCGATCAGAACAGTTTCATTGTGCAGGTTCGTGACGAGACCATGGAGATGCAGAAGAAGGTCGAAGAAATAAAGAAGAGGAGTTGAATATCATTTTTGGAATGAGACATGTCTTAGTGATACTGATGCTTCCGTTTTTCCTTCAGGTTTATGGTGAAGACAAGCCTGTAAAAAAAAAGGCAGAGTATTCCGCATCTGTCAGCCTGAACAGTAATGGGATCGCTTCAATTCCGGCCTTCTCGCTCGGCAAGCCGGCTTTGATTGCATCTTTGTCCGTTGCCAAAGGTCGATTTAGCTATGATCCTGTCCTGGGATACTCTCTCAATATGAAACCATGGTTTTTTGACAGCTGGCTTCATTATAAAATTATCCGGAAGCCCGCATTTCAGCTCAGGACAGGATTTAATTTCAGTAATTTCTTCAGCCAGCATGATTACAGCGGAGAAACGATCACAAAAGGTGAAAGGTATTTTGCTGGCGAGATAGCAGCTTTTTATAAACCGGGTCAGCATAATACATTGTCCCTCATGTACTGGAGTGATAACGGCATGGAACCGGGATCTATCAGCGGCCATTATGTAAGCCTCATGGATGAGATTGCCGATGTTCCTGTTGGCAGGAGTTTCCTGTTGGGGGCTGCGCTGCAGCTTTTTTATATAAATTACGATGGCTCCAACGACGGGCTTTTTACCTGTCCAAAGATCACTGCCGGATTAAGAGAATTTCCTGTTTTTGTGTTCTTCCAGGCAACACAAGTCATCTTCAGTAATATTGAACCTGATCCGGGATTTAAGTGGAATGTCGGTGTGGGCTATAATTTTTAGGCATATTCCCCGAAGAATCAGGATCTCTGTCCATTTTTTCGCTTTGCTCTGGCTGAAAGCCACTTGTCGAGCGGGATCAGTAACATATTGACTCCCACTATTGCCACAACACCAATTGCCACCTCAAAAAAGAAGCCGGCGCCGGCAAAGCATCCAACGGCTGCGCTGCACCATATTGTGGCTGCTGTAGTGAGTCCGTAAACATCACCACCTTCCTTGAAAATGATTCCTGCTCCAAGAAAACCTATTCCGGTGACCACCTGGCCAATTATCCTTCCAACATCTGTAACACCGGGATATGCCTCCGCTATATTGAAAGCAAGTAAAACAAACAATGCGGCGCCGGTTGCAACGAGTGTATTTGTGCGGATGCCGGCTGGCTTGTTCTGCCATTCCCGTTCAATGCCAATTATCAATCCGGCTACAAGCCCGGCCAGAAGTCTGATTGTAAATTCAGTGTATGTCATTGCGAAATCAGGATTGATCCCTGTCGTGAAGATAGTTGACATTTAGGATTTATTTTAGTATATTTTGGTATTAATTCATTCTGTCATGAAACTGAAGCTTACGGTACTTCCGAAAAAATATGCCATTTGCAGGCTTAACGCAAATGCAGCTCTTCCGCACTGGATTGTTAAAGCTGAATTCTTCTCCGTCACCAGGACAAAGGATGAATTGTCCGTCGTTGCTGAACAGGATGACCCGGTGTCGGAAGATATTATCTGCAGCCGCGACTGGCGTATACTTAAGATCGAAGGCCCGCTCGATCTTACACTGATCGGACTTATCGCAGAGGTTTCGGGGATCTTTAAGGATGCAGGCATTGCTATTTTTACACTGTCGACTTACGAAACCGATTATATTCTGGTAAAGGAAGGAGATCTGAGGAACGGGACAACGGCACTTGTTTCTTCAGGCCATGAAGTTATTGGAAGCGAGTAGAAGCCTCATTCCTGAAGTTTAATCAATTGTTTCCTGATCTTGCTCAAAAATTTTAAACAGGATCATTTGATCCGGCTAAAGTCATTGTTTTTTTGATTCATTTTTCCGAATTTTAAAAAAAATGTCTCAGAGGAAGGTTATTCTTTTTATCGCTGCGAGTCTCGACGGTTATATTGCCACACAGGATGAAGACCTGTCGTTCCTTTCAATTGTCAGCATGGAAGGAGAGGATTACGGATACGAAGAGTTTATCCGGAATGTAGATACCGTGATAATGGGACGCAAAACGTACGACTGGATAATTAAAGAAGTCCATGAGTACCCGCATCCGGATAAGGATTCTTACATTATCACAAGGACACCACGACCAGACCAGGACAGGATCAGGTTTTATTCAGGCAATCTGAAGGACCTCATACGGCTTTTAAAACTCGACGATAATGGCAAGGACATTTTCATTGACGGGGGCGCCGAGGTGATCGATGTGCTTCTGAAAGAGAATCTTATAGATGAATTTATAATTTCGATAATCCCGATTTTGCTTG
>JBLNAO010000415.1:0-2700 GCA_050259395.1 Chloroflexota bacterium | reverse complement strand
CATTTATGAGAAGAGTTGTAGTAACAGGATTGGGAGCATTGACTCCTCTGGGCAATAATTTGCATGATTATTGGGAAGGTCTGAAGAACGGTCAGAGCGGATCAGTAATGATAACCCGCTTCAATACCGAGAAATTCAAGACCAAGTTCGCATGTGAATTGAAGAACTATGACTCCTCTAAGTATTTCGACCGTAAAGAAGCCAATAAGCTTGATCTTTATGCCCAGTTTGCTCTGATCTCAACAGAGGAAGCTCTTAAGGATTCCGGCCTTGAGCTCGAGAAAGTCGATAAAGACAGAGTTGGCGTCATTTGGGCCTCTGGTATCGGAGGAATTGAAACATTTTACCTGGCAATCAAAGATTATCTCAAAGGCGACGGAACCCCGAGGTTCAGTCCGTTCTTCATTCCAAAGATGATCGGCGATATAGCCGCCGGACTGATTTCCATTAAGCATGGTTTCAGAGGTCCTAATTTCGCAACTGTATCAGCATGTGCATCATCTACCAATGCGATAATCGATGCAACAAATTATATCCGTCTGGGTAAAGCGGACATATTCGTTTCCGGCGGCTCTGAAGCATCTATCAACGAGCCGGGAATTGGCGGTTTCAATGCAATGCAGGCTCTTTCCACGAACAATGCCGAATACCTGACAGCTTCAAGGCCTTTCGACAAGACCCGGGATGGTTTTGTCCTTGGCGAAGGCGCAGGCGCCCTCATCATTGAAGAATATGAGCATGCTAAGGCAAGAGGCGCAAAGATCTACGCCGAGATAGCAGGAACAGGGCTTACGGCAGATGCATATCATCTTACGGCTCCTCATCCGGAAGGACTCGGCGCGCGCAATGTCATGAAGCTTGCTGTCGAAGATGCAGGGCTCAAACCCGAAGATATCGATTACATCAACGTCCATGGCACCTCGACACCGCTGGGCGATATTGCCGAGACAAAGGCAATACTTGGTGTTTTCGGCGAACATGCATACAAGCTGAACATCAGCTCCACGAAATCAATGACGGGTCACCTGCTGGGCGCAGCCGGGGCAATCGAGGCGATTGCTGCAATAATGGCAGTTAATTATGACATAATCCCGCCGACGATCAACTATAAGGTTCCTGATCCCGATATAGATCAGAATCTTAACCTTACCCTGAATAAAGCACAGAACAGAAAGGTCAAAGTTGCACTGAGCAACACTTTCGGGTTCGGTGGACATAATGCCTCTGTTGTAGTAAAAAAAGTTGAAGCTTAGTGTCGTTGTTTGGGAAACGATCGAATGGCACTTACTTACTAAACAAGCAGGAATTCAGTTCCAGCCTGAAAAAGATGCTTGGTTTTAAACCGGGGAATCTCAGGCTTTATGAAATTGCCTTCATTCACAGGTCAGCTTCCTTTACATTGCCCGACGGCAAAAAGGTTAACAATGAAAGGCTCGAGTACCTCGGTGATGCCGTTCTCGATACCATTCTTTCGGATTACCTTTTTGAGCTTTATCCTGATGCCAATGAAGGCTTTCTCACAAAAATACGATCGAGGATAGTAAACAGGGAAGTGCTCAACCAGCTTGCCGTTTCACTTGGCATAGACAAGATCCTCGTTAGTCATATTAATGTCCAGCACCCGACAAGAAATCTGTATGGTGATGCCCTTGAAGCCCTTATCGGATCGGTATTTCTCGACAAAGGATTCAGGAAAACCAAGAAACTGCTTCTCAAAAATGTCATAAACAGGTATCTCGACATCAACGAGATCGTAAGCACCGACAGCGATTACAAGAGCCTGGTTTTCGAATGGGTCCAGAAAAACAAATCAAACCTGATCTTCACTTACAAGGAGGAGTACGATTTTCAACAGAAAAAATCAATATTCTCCACCACCCTGTTCATCGACAAGAAGGAATATGGCGAAGGACACGGCTCATCAAAGAAAGAAGCCGAGCAGGAAGCATCGAGGCAGGCTTTGAAAAGGATTAAAAACAAGTCATTATAGTGATAATTCCCTTTTTTGGTTAACTTTAACGGTCACGTCACTTCTGAAAAAGGTGAAGAACGTTAAAAAAATAACCAGGCTGCGTCTCGAGGATACTCATTCCGATGAATATATCTTCCTTGGCCTGGTGTCGTCCGAACCTGACTATAAATTATCACTGCTTCTCAATAATCTTTTCAGGATCTCCCTTAAACACAAACGGCCGGTGAAAACTGACGATGATCGCCAGAACTGTAGTTACAGCCGGTATGCATCATCTGACGATCATTCAGCATCGTTCTTTTCACTCGTATCAAACAGGTGCGAAAAGGAATACCTCCTTAAGAAGCTCAGGAATGTTGATTACATATTCATTTCACATAATCCGGAGAAAGACCTTGATGGTGAAAAGCTGTCCGCAGATCTGAGAACGGCAGAATCGATAACTGCTGTTTTCAGGCTAGATCCTGATATTCTGAAGGATAAAAACATTCAATATCTAATCCACTGATAAATGGAAAATCTCTATTACAATCTATCTGAAGAAGAGTTTTCGGGAAGCAAGAAGATCCTTTTATGGGTTTTTTCGGGTTTGTTTTTTGCAGCAGGATTATGGGTGATCCTCCTTCATGTGGCTTTCGGGAAAAAAGAAACTGTTCCTATTGCCCTGTCGATGGCTCCATTCGGAATCAGCTTAGTAGTCGGTTTCATTGCATTCTTTTCAACCGTGA
>JBLNAO010000414.1:0-23299 GCA_050259395.1 Chloroflexota bacterium | reverse complement strand
AGAAAGCAGAACGACGGCAGGGCGGTGGCTGAACTCGATGACAACCTGAGAGAGCTGGATCCTTCAGATCCTGTCAGATATGATTTTGCGCTGTTCGGGCTGGGAGTGTTCGAGAATTTCTGATCCCCTGATTTTCAATTTTCAAATTACTCATTCACGATCATCCCATCCTTGATCCTGAGTATCCTGTCCGACATGCCGGCAAGCTGCTGGTCATGCGTAACGATAACGATAGTCTGCCCGAATGTATCACGAAGCCTGAAGAATAGCCTGTGAAGCTCGTTCTTATTTTCTGTATCGAGGTTGCCCGAGGGTTCGTCTGCAAGGATTACCGATGGGTTATTGACAAGAGCCCTGGCGACTGCCACGCGCTGCTGTTCGCCACCGCTGAGCTCAGACGGCTTATGCTCCAGCCTTTCGGAAAGGTTGAGGAAACTCAGCAGCTCGGTTGCCTTTTTTTCCGCCTCATCTTTGCCTTTTCCTGCTATAAAGGCAGGAATGCAGACATTTTCGAGAGCTGTAAATTCCGGGAGCAACTGGTGAAACTGGAAAACAAAACCAATGTTGTTGTTGCGGAATGATGCGAGCGACCTGGTACCCAGCCTGCTGATATCTGAATCGTTAAAAAAAACCGTGCCCGAATCAGGCCTGTCGAGGGTGCCGATGATCTGAAGGAGTGTTGTTTTGCCGGCACCTGAGGCACCGACTATCGACACAACCTCCCTGTCCTTGATCTCTATGTCTATTCCTTTCAGGACTTTGAGTGATCCGTATGATTTTGTGATTCCGGAGGTTCTTATCATGTAAAGGAAGTTTTGCGGATATATCAGTCTGAATACTCTCCGTAATATCCAGTTTGGGTCTTATCCTCCTCCTTCTGTTCCTTTCCTTTCTCCTCCTCCGCAATATTCTCCTTCAGCCCGCTCAGGTTGTCTTCAATTCTTTCATTCACCTCGTTAAGCTGGGTTTCGATCCTTTCGCCCGTTTCATCCACATCCTGGCGGATAGTGTCAGCAAGGCCCGACATCTCCTGCCTTACGGGTGAAGTAATATCGTTCATGTTATTCTCAATGGAATCGCTGAAGTCGTTAACGTCACTGGTGATCTTTTCAGAAAGCTGCGTAACATCAGTCTTGATGGATGAGGTTACCTCATTCAGATCTTTCCTGATATCTTCGGTGCTCGACTCTAGTTCCCTCCTTATATCGTCTGTTGCCCTTTTGAAATCGCGCATGCTCTTGCCCAGCGTTTTAGCCATTTCAGGCAGCTTTTCAGCACCGAACAGCAACAGGGCTACAATTACGATAACAAATATTTCCTGACCGCTCATTTTCTTTCTCCTATTTCCTTAAAG
Organism: Chloroflexota bacterium; assembly: GCA_050259395.1. Lineage (GTDB taxonomy): Bacteria > Bacteroidota > Bacteroidia > Bacteroidales > VadinHA17 > LD21. Next base: position 21,945 of record JBLNAO010000414.1, on the reverse strand, counting down.
CTATGACTTTTCGGACTTGTTAACTTAACCTGACAAAGGTAGAAAAGTTCATTAATAATGTATGTTAAGAAAACAAAAAAGAGCCTGTTTTAATAGGTTTTAAAACAGGCTCTCCGGCACAATTCCGGTTTTTGGCTAATATTTTATTCCTGACTTCCGGCTTGTGTCATAAACGATAGACGAAGCTACGAATATCGATGAATATGTACCCACAATAATACCTACGATCATTGCAAAAAGGAATCCCCTGATTGTGGCTCCTCCGAGGAAGAACATTGCAATAAGGACAAGTATTGAGGTAACACCGGTGTTCAGCGTACGGCTCAGTGTATCGTTCATGGCAAGGTTTATGACCTCGTTGACCGGCCGTTTACGATGCAGCGGCAAAAATTCCCTTATCCTGTCGAACACAACCACCGAGTCGTTAACAGAATATCCGATTACTGTAAGGATAGCTGCTATGAACGATTGGTCTATTTCCATGGTGAAGGGCAGGATACCCCAAAGCAAAGAGTAGATCCCGATAACAATCATCGTGTCATGGGCAAGGGCAACCATTGCACCTAAGCCATATTGCCAGTTCCTGAACCTGATGAAAATATAGAAGAACATCATCACGAGGGACAGGACAACTGCCCACACAGCTTTAGTCTTGATGTCTGAAGCTATTGTCGGGCCCACTGTTTCAGAGCTTCTCCTGTAAGTTGTAAGGAACTGCTCTTTTGTGACACCGGAAGGAATCATGCTCTTAAGTCCATCGTACAGAGCTGTTTCAACCTGATCGTCAACACCTGTTTCGTTTATCCTGTACTTTGTAGTGATCCTGACCTGCCTATCGTTTCCAAAAGTAACGACTTGCGGAGCTTCGCCAAACGCATCAGTCAGGGTTCGTGCAACTTCATCGGTTCTTACAGGCTGGTCAAACTGCACAACATACGTTCTTCCTCCGGTGAAATCGATTCCGGGGTTAAGCCCACGGATGAAGAGTGAAGCAATTCCGATAATTGTTACAGCTATTGAGATCCCATAGAAAATCCTCCTCTTTCCCATGAAATCAATATTTGTATTCTTGAGGATGTTAGCGGTGATCTTGATTGAAAAGCTGAGCTTAGTATTACGCTTAAGCAGCCATTCATAGATAAGCCTGGTCACCCATATTGCGCTGAACAGAGACGTAAAAATACCGATTACAAGTGTTGTGGCAAATCCTTTGATAGGACCTGTTCCAAAAATGTAAAGGACGATACCTGTAAGTAGGGTAGTGATGTTAGAGTCGAGAATAGCGGACAGAGCTCCTTTATAACCGTCGGAAACTGCAAGTTTGACGCCTTTTCCCGCTCTCAGTTCCTCCCGGATCCTTTCATAGATGAGCACGTTGGCATCAACCGACATACCCATTGTAAGTACGATACCCGCAATACCCGGCAGGGTCAGAACCGTGCTGAGGGAAGCAAGCACTCCCAGCATCAGGAACACGTTGGTGAACAATGCTATGTCGGCGATTGTACCTGCACTGCGGCTGTAGTAGAATATCATATACATGAGCACGATTGCAAAAGCAATGAGGAATGATATCATACCAGCATTTATTGCTTCTTTACCGAGAGTCGGGCCGATAATTGTATCGGAAATGATATGAGCCGGAGCCGGTAGTTTTCCTGATTTGAGAATGTTTGAAAGGTCATCTGCCTCTTCAATCGTGAAGTCACCTGTGATCTCGGTGCTTCCACCTGTTATTTCACCCTGGACAACCGGGAAAGAACGAACATAACCGTCGAGTATAACTGCAATGCAGCGCCCTACATTCTCCCTCGTCATACGTGCCCAAGTTTTTGCACCTTCCGCATTCATGTTGAAGTTGACTTCAACCTCCGAGCCGGTGAGGCCTGATGATGTCCTGGCAGATGTAATCACATCTCCGCCAAGAGGAGCCCTTCCGTCGCGGGTTGTAATCTTAATTGCATGAAGTTCGTATAATGTCTTTGTGGGGTCATACTTGTGAGGGTTCTGGCTCCAGTAAAATTTCAGGTCGCGTGGGAACAAAGATTTGATCTGGTTAAGTGAGAGCATGTCATTAACCCTTGCAGTATCCTTTGCAGCTGCCACTCCAACCATGGAGGATGATAATGGCTGACCATCGTTCGATACCCTTGGATTGAGAACTCCGAACAGCGGGTTCTGGACATTGAATGTCTCACGTGAATCGTCCTGTGCAGCTTTTGAAGTAGTATCTTTTCCAATCAGATCAAGCAGATCTTCTGCACTTTTTGTTGTATCCTGCAATCCTGTTGCAGGCTCAGTGGTTGTTTGTGCCGGAGTGGTAGCCGCGTTAGTCCTGATCTCCCTGAGCAGGTTGTTTGCCTGGACCAGGTAACCGATCACTTCACTGTTCTCATAAGTTTCCCAGAACTCAAGATTGGCAGTTCCCTGCAGCAGTTCCCTTACACGCTGCGGGTTAGTCTGTCCCGGAAGCTCGATGAGGATTCTTCCCTTGGTTGCCAGCTGGGTAATGTTCGGCTGGACAACTCCGAACCTGTCGATCCTTGTACGCAGAATATTGAAAGCGTTGCTGATTGCAGCTGTAACTTCACTGTCGAGCACCTTTAGCACTTCATCGTTTGAAGAATTGAAGTTGATCCTGTCCCTGAGCTCAACAGTACCGAAAATAGAAGCAAGCTTCGCATTCGGATCAATCTCCTGGAATGCCCGTCCGAAAAGAGTGAGATAATCAACCTGGCTGGTATTCTGCATCTCATCGGCTCTTGCAAGAGCATCGTTGAAGGTCTTGTCGGTATTGTAATTTGAAAGAGCCCTGAGGATATCCTCAACTGAAACTTCGAGAATGACGTTCATTCCCCCCTTGAGGTCTAGTCCGAGGTTAAGCTCCTTTTTCTGGACCTCCTTGAAGGTATTGCCTAGAAAGCTCCACTCTTCTTTCGGCAATGCCGCAACTGAATCCAGATAGTCGTTTTCCCTGACAAGATCTCCCTTTGCATATTCCTTTGCATCTTTCTTCACTTTTAAGGCTGCTCCGGTGAAAGAGAGCTGATAAACCGATACCAGGCCTAATGTAATTGCAAGAATGAGGACAGCTGTTTTATTCTGCATCTGCTTGTTAATTTGATATTTAAATGTCTAAATGTTTCTATTGATCTGATTTAATGAGGTCGCAAAGATATTAAATTTTTACAAAAAGAGTTAAATTATAATAAATTGAAAAAGTCGAAGTGCAGATTCTCAATACCCGTATCATACATGGATGAGGAATGAAAAAGGGCTCCCTCAAAGAGCCCTTCATAAAACCTCCCAAACTAACCACTATTTGATAAGTTCTTCGTATGCTGTTTCAAGTGGTTTCCTGTTGATAAAGTCGAAAAGAGTGAGTGACCTCAGGTTATAGAAGTAGTTCCAGTAATTCTGCAGCTGCTGCACATAGGCTCTTCTGTTCTCGTCTTTCCTTGTATCGGCATCATTCAGGTCAAGAACCTGTATTTTTCCAATGAGGAATCTCTGTTTTGTAACCTCGTACCTCCTCATTGCAACGGTGTCGGAAGTTGCTGCAGTCTTTACCTGTTCTGCCTGCAGGTTGAATTGCTCCACATCAAGATACAGGTTTTGCTCGAAGTCGGTTATTGCCTGGGTCGACTGAACCTGGGCAAGGTCGAGGTTGTATTTTGCCATCAGGTAACGGCCGCGACCAAGGCCCCAGTCAAGGATCGGAAGTGTGAAGTTAAGCCTTACCCCCTGGTTGCGGCTGAGTGCGCTATATGCCAGATTTAAATCCGCGTCTTTGCCCTGCAAACCGAAGTTCGCGGTGATATTTGCGTTAAGGCCCCTGTCGGCTTTAGCCTGGGCAAGAGTGCTTTGCGCCTGGAGAACCGTAAGCTGTTGTGTAAGGATCTCAGGGCTGTTGGCCATTGCAAGATCAAACACTTCCTGGGCATCGACCTGTAATGAAGGTATCTCGCTGGGAAGGACAAGCTCGAGTCTTACCTGGTCGTTAAAACCAAGGAATGACCTGAGGCGGATCTCCCTGTCGCGGAGGTTCATTTGAGCCTGTTTTCTGTTTGTCTGCCCGTTTAGCCACGAAAGCTTCATCTGCAGGAGTTCATCTTCCGAAATTGTGCCCAGATCATATCGTCCCTGTGCGATTTTGTAAAGTGTGTCTGCATTTGAATAGTTCATTTCGGCAATCTGGTTGTTTATCTGCGCGAGTGCCAGTGAGAAGAAGTTCATGACGGCCATCCGGTGTACCTCCTCAATATTTGCAAGGAAAGACTTCTTGGCGGTTTCATATCTCAGCGGCTCTGTTTTCCTCTGCCATTTAAGCTCGTTATACCTGAGTATGGGCTGAACCAGCCTGATGCTTGTAGGCACCGTGATGTACTGCTCTATTCCCTTTTCATAGTCTTTCTGATAGGTGAAGTCCGAACGCAGAGCTATTGACCCCCCTGTTAAACCTATGTTCTGGGAAAGAGAGAGGGATCCCATCGTCTGGAGGTTGTCTGTTTTGACATAATCGAAGATCCCCCCGGTGAATACCCTGGTGTATGCATTACTGTAATCCGGAGTGGTGCCATCGAGAGTAAGGGAAGGCCTGTATTCGGCAACAAATGTCCTGTATTGCCAGTAACTGCTCCGAAACCTGTTCTTGGCAATTAGTGCGTTCGGAGACTGCTCTTCAGCAATTCTTACAACCTCGTCAAGAGTTAACTTCCTGATTTGCTGTGCGTTAGATGTTATAGCTGATAATAGTAGTCCAGCTATCGTTGAAATGATGAACGATTTTTTCATTTTAAAAGATTTATTCATACCTCAGTGATTCGATCGGGTCTTTTTCAGATGCCCTTTTTGCCGGGGAGTAACCGAAGATAACTCCTACGGCTGCAGAAACCCCGAAAGCTATAAATACGGAAAAGAATGATACAATAGTCATGATGCCGGCAATCTGCTCGATCAGCTTGGCCATGATAACTCCAAAGAAGATGCCGATGAAACCTCCTGTAACGCTGATAAGAACAGCTTCGGACAGGAACTGGACAACGATGTCCATCTTCTTAGCGCCGATAGCCATTCTTGTGCCGATCTCCTTGATCCTCTCCATCACTGAGGCGAACATGATGTTCATAATGCCTATCCCGCCTACGATCAGTGATATGCTGGCGATAGCGCCAAGTACAATATTGAATATATCCTTTGTTCTCTGCTGTTGTTTAAGAAGCAACTCCGGAACAGTAATTTCGAAATCTTTCACGCCGGTATGTCTCCTGTTAAGCATGCGGCTCAGGATCTCAGTTGTCGGGTTGAGCTGTTCGGTTTCGATCACCTGCACCACAATCCTGTCGAGCTGGTTGTAGTTGGTCTCCTTGTCTGAACTGGCATCTGAACCGCTGACAACCACCCTGGCCATACCTCCGCCGCCGAAGTTGAACTGCATTGAAGAGGCTTCAGATGCTAGCTTGGTGTTAAGAAGCGCCCTGTTCTGATATCTCAGGAGCATTGTCTGAACCGGTATATAGATATTGTCATTGTAAACGTTTACGCCTTTCTCCTCGAAACCCGTAAGGTTCACATTTGTCTTTTGAAGCACTCCGATAACCTTAAGCCAGATGCCGTTGAACTTTATATATTGTCCTATCGGATCCACCTTGCTGAAGAATTTAGCCCTGATGTTCGCACCTATAATGCACACCTGGATGCCATTCTCTTCCTGGTAATCATTGAAGAAAGCGCCACTCACAAGCGGAAGGTTATACAGCTGGAAGTAGTCGTTTGCCACTCCCACCAGCTTGGCTGAATACTTGACACCATTGAGCACGGCTGTTGAATTGAAGGAAATCTCCGGGCTTATCCTTTTTACCGACGGCAAGGTTTCTATGATAGCATCGACATCCAGCATATTCAATCCTCGAGAGAATTTTTTCTGCTGCTTTTCACCCTCTTCTGCTGAAGAGCTCTTATCGGGTATGATAGGATTAATGAGGATGTTGTTTACTCCCACCATCTTCATCTGCTCCATGATCTCCTGCTTTGCTCCCTTTCCGATGGCGAGCATGGCAATAACCGCGGCCACTCCAAAGATGATACCAAGGGCTGTAAGCATCGATTTAAGCTTATTTGATATGATCGATTCTACGGCAATCTCGATATCGTGATAATATCTTAATATAAACTTGAACATAGCGTTTCAGTTATTGATTTTTAATTAATTGCCGGGTTGCGCCTGTGGCTGTTCTGTCGTTGTTCTTTGTCTTCCCTGCCTCTGCTGTCCTGCTTCGCCCTGCTGACCGTTCTGTTGTAGGTTCTGGCCCGGCTGTGCAGTCTGACCCTGCTGACCACCCTGACGCATATTCCTGAAGAACTGCCTCATGGCTGCCGTATCGCCCGATTCCCTTAGCTTCTGCATCTGGGCTCTCTGCTCGGGAGTAAGATTCATCATGCGGCCTCCACCCTGTGCTCCACCGGCTCCGCCCTGTGCTCCACCGAATCCACCCTGGGGTCCACCAAAACCACCGCCACCCGGAAAGGTGCCCATTGATCTCTGTGCATCTACCCTCGCACGTTCTTCTTCCTGTTTCTTTTGAGCTTCCCTTTCTTTGATAACTGCAATCAGGTCTTCTCCCTTAAGATCAAAGCTCTCAGGGTTTTCAGGTGTGCTCAGGTAAAGCTGTTCGCCCGGCTCAATACCTTGTTCAACAACAACATGATTCTCATTTGATTCCCCAAGAACGACGATCTGCTTGTCACCATTCTTCATATATACAAATGGTATACTGTCAGCACCAGTCTGAACACTTTCGAGCGGAATATATGTCACATCGTCGATAGTCTTTGTTATGATCTTGTTGCCTGTTGTCATAGAAGGCCTGAGAATCGGGTCCGATTCATTCATTGCGATTACAACCTCGAACACCTTTGCATCGGCATTCGGCAGTTGTTCGCCAATATTTGCCACGCTTGTAACAACGCCTGTATACTGTTTTTCGGGGAATGCATCAACAACGATCTCTACCTGCTGATTGGTTTTCACTTTACTTACGTCGATCTCATTCACGTAGGTCTTGGAGATCATCGATGACATGTCGGGAAGTGTTGCAACAACGTTATCAAAGGGATTGATTGATGAACCCACCTTTCTTTTATTTCCCATCCTGTCACGTTTATATATTATCATACCGTCTGAGGGAGCATTAATGATGAAATTCTGAAGTATGGTTTCCAGGTCCCTAACTCTTTGTTGCTGATCAACAAGGTTATTCTTCATGGTTCTCATGTCGGATTTAGCCTGTTCCACCCTCAGTGAATATCCCCTGATGGCCTGGTCGAGAGACCGTTCAGCCTTGTCGAGCGATATCTCAGCCTGCCGGATAGTTGTGGGAGGTTCATATTTCGACTGCTGGAGAGTTATCTGCGCCTCTTCAACTGAAAAACGAAGATTCTTGATGTTATCCCTAAGATTGCTGAGAGTAACTGCTGTATCGAGGACTTTCATCTCAAGGTTGGTTTCCTGGGTAACCAGTCTTTCATACTCATCCTTGAGGCTGTTGTCGAACGTGGTCCTGTCGAGGGTGGCAATATAATCGCCCTTTTTGACTTCCGTTCCTTCAGGGACCAGGTCAGTTATTTTGATGTCCATAGCCCTGATGTTCCTGCTCTGGTTAAATGCAGGCCCGAATATATCTGTAGAATTCTTTGCCTGCAGTTCACCTGTGGTAGTAACGATTATATCGAATGCCCCCCTTTTTGCCTCAGCGTAAAGGTTGGAAACATCGCCTTTCGATCTTATCTTTCCAATAACAATCGCGGCAATAATCACCACTATTACAACAATTCCTGAAATGATAACAGTTTTTTTCATTTATTCAGCTTATTAATATTTTTCTGTGTCTCCGGCCAAATGTATAAAAAGGGCCTATCCTTTTTTGTCCGATTAACAATATTTAACAACATACATTCCGGCCTTCATGACATTAAGACATTCATGAATGCCGGTTTATTCCGTCAGGAAATTTTTTTTAATCAGAAATTAGAGTTTTTTAACAATTGAAATTACATCATTCGCCAGATTATCAGCCTCTTCCATCGTGCGGCCTTCAGAATAAATCCTCATTATAGGTTCAGTATTGGATTTCCTCAGCTGGACCCATCCGTGAGGTTGTCCGATCCATAAGCCGTCTCTCAGATCTGTTTCATTCGAGCTGAGTTTACCTTTCACGGCTTCTATGATCTTCTGAAAATCAACTGCTGGATTTAGAGTGAGTTTCTTTTTAGCCATGAAATACGTGGGGTATTTCTTACGGAGCTCACTGCATTTTAATTTCGTTTTTGCAAGGTGTGAAAGGAAGAGGGCAATTCCCACAAGCGCATCACGGCCATAATGAAGCTCAGGGTAAATCACGCCGCCATTGCCTTCTCCGCCGATTATCGCGTTCCTTTTCTTCATCTCCGCGACAACATTGACTTCTCCTACCGCGGCGGAATAGTGCATGCATCCATACTGTGCGGTAACATCCTTAAGAGCCTTTGTCGAAGAGAGATTTGAAACTGTGGAGCCGGGTGTGCTTTTTAAAATATAGTCGGCGACGGAAACCAGAGTGTATTCTTCTCCGAACATGGTCCCGTCCTCGCATATGAGGGCTAGCCTGTCAACATCCGGATCGACAACAATCCCGAGATCAGCTTTTGAAGCGACGACAAGAGCTGCAATATCGCGAAGGTTATCGGGAAGCGGCTCCGGGTTATGTGCAAAATTGCCGTCCGGGGTGGTGTTGAGCTCTGTTATTTTATTAACACCAAGCCTTTTCAGAAGCTTTGGCAGAATAATCCCACCGACTGAATTCACGCAATCTATGGCAACGGAGAACCCTGCGGCTTTGATTGCCTCAACATCTACATTCTTAAGCTCAAGAATCCTGTCGATGTGTTTCTCACCCCATGTATCGTCGGTCTGAACGCTTCCTCTTTTTTCATCTGGAACGAAGTTAAAATCTTCTCCCGCGGCGATCTCCAGGACTTTTGCGCCTTCAGCGGCAGACAGGAATTCGCCTTTGCTGTCAAGCAGTTTCAGAGCGTTCCATTCAGCAGGATTATGGCTGGCAGTAATTATAATTCCACCGTCAGCTTTAAGTCCTGTCACGGCAACTTCGACTGTTGGAGTGGTTGCAAGGCCAAGATCGGTTATTGATATACCCAGGCTTTGCAAGGTGGTTTTAATGAAAGTATTAACGATCGGACCTGACCTTCTAGCATCCCTGCCTATCACAATTTTCGGATTTGATTTTCCGCTTTCAGACAACACCCAGGTACCAAAGGCTGCTGCAAATTTCACAATGTCTACCGGGGATAAGCTTTCTCCGGGTTTTCCGCCGATTGTTCCCCTGATGCCTGAAATAGATTTTATAAGCGCCATGTTTCTGAATTTTGGAGTACAAAGTTGCAGAAAAAAAACCAAAACCTGAATATCGTCAAATAATTGTACCTTTGCACACTGGTAATTACCGATATGGAGAACAGGAAAACTGCAGGCCGCAGAACTTCGCCCGAAAGGCGTACCGAAAAAAGGGAGCCCGAGAAGATCAGGCTTAACAGGTTCATTGCCAACAGCGGACTGTGTTCGAGAAGAGATGCCGATGATCATATAGTCAACGGTCATATTACAGTAAACGGGAAGGTTGTAACCGGTCTTGGGACAAAAGTCTCGCAAGCTGATGATGTGAGATACAGGAACAAGCGGCTTTCGGCAGAAAAAAAGGTGTACATAGTAATGAATAAACCTAAGGACTATGTCACAACTGTCGAGGATCCGCATGCTGACCATACTGTAATTGAGCTTCTCGGAAAAGATTTTACCGAAAGGGTATATCCGGTAGGCCGCCTCGACAAAGCCACAACAGGAGTCCTTCTGCTTACAAACGACGGAGAACTTGCAGGCAGGCTTACTCATCCGAAGTATGAAAGGAAAAAGGTATACCATGTCTGGCTCGACAGGCCGGTTGACAAGAACGACCTGTTCAGGATCACCGAGGGTGTTCCGATCGAAGATAATGTTACAGTAGCCGCGGACGCGGTGTCGTTTGCCGATGCAGATGACCGTTCACAGATCGGAGTGGAACTTCACTCAGGGCAGAACAGGGTGGTACGCAGGATGTTCGAAGCATTGGGCTATAAAGTCAAAAAGCTCGACAGGGTTTATTTTGCCGGCCTTACCAAGAAAAACCTGAAACGAGGCAAATGGCGTTTCCTTACCGACAAAGAGGTAAGTATGCTTAAGCGTGGTATATTTTAATTTCCGATGATGGCTCACAAGTCAGGATTTGTAAATATTCTGGGGAATCCCAATGTTGGAAAATCGACTATAATGAATTCGCTTGTCGGCGAAAAGTTGTCGATTGTTTCACCCAAGGCCCAGACGACAAGGCACCGGATAATGGGAATAGTCAATGGTGATGATTTCCAGATTGTATACTCGGACACTCCTGGCATACTTAATCCGAAATATAAGTTGCAGGAATCCATGATGGGCTTTGTCAATTCAGCTCTCACTGACGCTGACGTCATAATGTATATAACCGATGTAACGGAAAAGAATCCTGGTGAAAATGAATATCTCGACAAGATCCGTCAATCCGGAATTCCTGTGATCGTAGCGGTAAATAAGATTGATCTTTCAAACCAGGGAGAACTCGAAATGCTTGTTGAAAAATGGCACGTCATTTTCCCCGGTTCTCCGGTGATTCCCCTCTCGGCATTAAAGAATTTCAACCTCAACGTACTGCTGAACTCGATCCTGGAAAAACTCCCGGAGAGTCCTCCATACTTTCCGAAAGATCAGCTTACGGATAAGTATGAACGTTTTTTTGCTGCAGAGATCATCAGGGAAAAAATTCTTTTCAATTATCAGAAAGAAATCCCTTATTCGGTGGAGATTGAGATAGAAAGCTTCAAGGACGAAGAAAAGATAATCAGGATAAGCGCCATTATCCATGTTGCACGCGACAGTCAGAAAGGAATTATAATAGGGCACAAAGGATCCATGCTTAAAAAAGTCGGCACGGAATCGAGGATAGAAATGGAGGACTTTTTCAGAAAGAAAGTTTTTCTGGAGCTTCACGTAAAAGTGACTAAAGACTGGCGCGAAAAGCCAAATGTTCTGAAAAGGTTCGGATACAGGTAAAAGGTTAATCAGGTTATGAGCAGAATAGTTGCAATAGTAGGCAGGCCCAATGTCGGAAAATCGACATTGTTCAACAGGCTTACCGATTCGAGGGAAGCGATAGTGGATGAAACAAGCGGCGTAACACGCGACCGTAACTACGGTGTTGCCAACTGGAACGGTATTGATTTCTCAGTGATAGATACGGGCGGATACGTGCAGAATTCCGATGATATTTTTGAAGAGGAGATCAACAAGCAGGTAATGCTTGCAATCGAGGAATCCGACCTGATCCTTTTCATGGTCGATGTTACGACAGGCATCCATCCTCTCGATGATGCTGTGGCAGGCGTGTTGAGGAAAATGAACCGCAAGGTGATAGTTGTCGTCAACAAGGTTGACAATAATGAAAGGCTGGCGGATGCAGCTGAATTTTATTCACTTGGCCTTGGCGATTATTATCCGCTCAGTTCAATTAACGGAAGCGGCACCGGTGACCTCCTCGATGAAGTGGTGAAAAACCTGCCCGTCGAAGATCCTGCAACATTGCCCGAACTGCCAAGAATAGCAATTGTCGGAAGACCGAATGTAGGAAAATCCTCCCTGGTGAATTCTTTGCTTGGCGAAGAAAGGAATATAGTTACCCCCATTGCAGGAACAACAAGAGATTCAATATACACAAGGTATAATAAGTTTCAGCATGACTTCCTGCTTGTCGACACAGCCGGACTGCGCAGGAAAGGGAAGATTGATGAAGACGTCGAATTTTACTCGGTGATGAGGGCTGTAAAGGCAATCGAAAATTCAGATATCTGCCTTCTGCTTATCGATGCCACAAGAGGGCTCGAATCGCAGGACATGAATATAATATCCCTGATTCTCAAAAACAACAAGGGAATGATTGTTCTTGTCAACAAATGGGATCTTATTGAAAAAGAAACAAATACTTCAGCGAATATCGAGAGGGAAATAAAGGAAAAAACTGCTCCCTTCACCGACTACCCGGTACTTTTCATCTCAGCCATAAATAAGCAGAGGATACACAAAGTTCTGGAGCTGGTGGAGCAGGTGAATCAGAACAGGAACAGGAAGATAAGCACTTCGGAGCTGAATGAGGTGATGCTTGCCATAGTGAACAGCACGCCGCCTCCCGCATTGAAAGGGAAGTACGTAAAGATCAAGTATGTTACGCAGCTTCCTGTTTATACTCCAACCTTTGCCTTCTTCTGCAACCTTCCGCAATACGTGAAGGATCCGTATAAAAGATTTGTTGAAAACAGGATGAGGGAGAAGTACGATTTTACAGGTGTGCCGATCAGGATATATTTCAGAAAAAAATGATCATTTTGGTGCGGTTTTTGTTTAATATCTACTGTTCAGAAATAAGATGAAAAAGGTAGTCCGGCTTTGGTATATTCCTGTTATTCTCCTGGCTGCATGGTCGTGCGACAGGCTTGAATCACTTCCTCCAGTGCCTCATATTGAATACAAAAGCTTTGAGGTTTTCGATACAATAGATATCCTGGGCAACAGCGCAAAAGGAGGAAGGCTTAAATTCTCTTTCGAGGATGGAGACGGTGATATAGGAATGCAACCTCCGACCGGCGAAGTTCTTGATACAAATAATCTTATTATTAAACTATACAGGAAAACCGGTGGTGTAATGTTGCCTGCACCTGAAAAGGATCCCCTCAACCCTTCGTCCTACAGGATACCTTTCATGGAGCGGGAAGGACAGAATAAAATCCTTAAAGGAACAATTGATGTTACTTTCCTTTATCTCTTTTATTCCAAAGCTGACACAATCAGGTATGAATTTTACATTAAGGACAGAGCGCTTAACGAGAGTAACGTTGTAACCACCAACGACATAATCATTTCAGAGAATAATACCTACTGATCACACCCTTATTCCCATCATAAGTATATCGTCCACCTGTTCATGCCCGCCTTTCCATTCATTGAAGAAACTGGAAATGGACCGTTCCTGTTCCGTCATTGGTAATTTGATGATCTGGTCTATCAGTTTTTTCAAACGGGCAATCTTCATCTTTTTACCGTCAACACCGCCAAACTGGTCCGGGAGACCATCCGAGAAGAAATATATTATATCGCCTTCATTGAGATAATATTCCTGGTCGTCAAAGTACTTGTCTATTACTGATTCCCCTCCTACTGACGATCTGTTTCCTTTAATGTAAAATGACTCACCGGAGATAACAAGAATTATCGGTCGCATTGCCGATGCGAATCTTATATGCCGGGTTGTGAGGTTGAATTCACAGACAACCATATCCATCCCGTCGTTTGAGACGCCAAGGTCCACATTCTGGTTGAGGGTGGAGAATATCTGTTTGTCGAGAAGGCTTAGAACCTGCGAAGGTCTTGTTATCTTTTTCCTGGTAACAATATCCTGAAGCAGCGTAGAACCGATCATTGACATAAATGCACCCGGTACGCCATGTCCTGTGGAATCAGCGCACACAACAATGAACCTGTCATCATCTACTTTATCGAACCAGTAAAAATCACCGCTGACGATATCCCGCGGATGGAAGAGGATGAATGCCTCCCGGAAGTTTTCCCTGAGCTTCCCGATATCGGGCAGAATGCTGGATTGAATTCTCTTTGCATAGTTGATGCTGTCGGTGATCTCGAGATTCTGAAGCTCGATCTCCCCTTTCTGCTTCATGATGAGGCTTGTTCTTTTTTCAAGCTCATCCTCGAGATAAGCCTGCTGCTTCCTGTGCGCCTTATCTCTCTGCCGGATGATCAGCACAACGGATCCTGAAACAGCCAGGGCAAGCAATGTTATAAACCACCATTTCTTATAAAGAGGCTTACCGATAAGAATGCTGAATGAAACAGGATCGTTTGAAAGACCGTTTTCGTCAACTGATACAAGATGGAATTTATACCTGCCGTCCCTCAGATTGTATGTCACTTTTTTGTCGGTATTCATGAGGCTGTAATCCTTATCGAAATTTTCCAGCCATGTACTGTAATATACTTTGTCGGGATCGCTGAAGTTAATGCCTGAATAGTTTATTGTCACCCTGTAGTTGCCATAAGGAATGTCGATCACCGGAGCGTAGGCGTACTCCTTGTCATTGATCGTTATTGAGGTTATATTATTGTAAGGGGGAATATTAAGGGTGTTTTCTGCCTGGCTGTTGTATATGACAACTCCGGAAGTTGTTCCAATGAATATTTTACCATCTGCAGACTCAAAGATAGCTCCCGGATTACAGATCCCTCCCTGTACATATTCGGAACCATAAGATTTCACTATGCCTGTTTGTGCTTCTATCATTGAAAAGCTTTTTTCATGGCCGATCCATATATTATCCCTGGAATCGGCAAGAATGCTGTAACAAAAATTCGAGAACAAACCGTTGCTCCTGGTCTTTGACTGAACGGAGTCTCCGTTGCAGGCAAAAACGCCGTTTCCGTAAGTGGCAATCCAGATCGTTCCCAGGCTGTCCTCCGAAAGCGCAACAATCCTGTTTTTGGTGCTGCCTGTCAATTCACCCCCTGAGGCGACGATATTAAGATCATTATCCACTTTTAAAAGCTTGTCACTCTCTGTGCCGACGAAGACCCCGTTGTCAGAGAGAAGTATCTTGTTAATGAAATTTACGGGCAATATCTCATCGGTGACGAACCGCTTCAACTCCCTCCCGCTTTTTTTGTCAAGCACTATAAGGCCATTGGTTGTTGCGAGCCAGACATGGGACCCATCGACCTGCACATCTCTGATCTCATCCGCACCTATATCTTCTGTTCTGTAGAATAACCGGACAGACCCGCCGGGTTCCTTCACAAACAATCCCCTGCCGCTTGTTCCTATCCACAACCTGTTATCGTCATCAAGGAAATATGACATTGCGGCTACATTCCCTATTTTTGATGTAAGTGAAGTGAAAGATAAAGAGACGCCGTTATCGGCATCGAAGAGATGGAAACCGGCAGGTGTGCCAAGGATATAGTTCCTGCCTGAATCCTTCACATATATAATATCATTTTCTGTGTTGTTCGTTCCCGGAGTGTAGAATCCGAATGAGTATGAAACAAGCATGGAAAGTCCCTGCCCGAACTGGCCGAACCAGTAATTATTCTCTGAGTCGAGGAAAGTAAGCCTGACATCATCTGACGGGAGGCCGGTTGATGTATTATATCGGTGCAAAGAACTCACATCTCCATTATCATCAAGACTGAATTGGATCACGCCTGATCCGAATGTCGATATCCAGATCTTTCCGGCGGAATCACGGGCGATTGATTGAATATTGTAAGACGAGAATTCAGGATGACCTTTGAGTCTTTCCGGTGTTTTTCCTTCGCCTTTCAGGAGGAATAACCCGTTGTCAGCTGTTCCAACAAGAAAGCTGCCGGCTCCTAAACTGCAGATGGAAGATACCGCAGAGTACTCGAAACCTTCAGTTATATCACTTACAACAAGAGAATCATTTACATTTTCATAGATCAGTATGCTTCCCTGTGCTCCAGCCATAAGGCGCCCTTCACTGTCGAAGGCGGCTGAGAACAGCGTGTGCTCTTCCGGTATGAGGAACTGTTTAACAGAATCTTTTCCTGAAATATCGATCCGGAAAATGGCTTTTCCCTGGGGAACTATATAAAGCATGCTGTCGGGTCCCTGAAGTATCTGGCTTATGCTTCGGCTGTTATCAAGAATGAGCTTCTTAAGCAGGGTACCCTGACTATAAAAAACCGTTCCGTCATTGCAGCCGAACCAGATTGTGCCCCTGCTGTCGCGATAGCTTACACCCGGATTGCGCGAGCTGACCGAATCGGGGTAAACGGTCCTGTAGAAATTATAGCCGTCGAACCTAGCTATTCCGTTTCCTGTTCCCACCCATATAAAGCCATCTTCAGACTGGTTTATTGTGTATACAAAGCCATCGGGTATTCCATACTCGGCATTATAATTCCTGTAACCGTACTTCTGTCCATATAAAGCGGCTGAAAACAAAAAGAAGCACATCAGAAATGTGCTTACTGAAATTAATGTTTTCCCTGGCCGCATCACACCTTATTTTTTTGGAGGTATTTTCACAATGGTTTTACTGGGCACGTAGACCGGCACCCCTCCGATCGGTGAGCTGTAAAAAGGCATTGTCTCATCGCGCTGGTTCTTGGTGGTAATCACAACGTTATTATTCTTCACGAGCTCTCCCTGGCGTTTGTGAAACTGGAAATCAAGCGAAGAATTTACCTCTTCCGGTGCAATCAGAATATCAGATTGAATATCATTATCCTCACCCGAAACCGGAACAGATATTCCTTGCCTGTACCTTGAAACCACCAGGATATTTCCATCACTGTCCCAGTCAAAATTATACTGCTTGACCCTGATTATTCCCGTATCGATATAAGGATAGATATGTGCAACACTCTTAAAATCGTTCCACATTCTGAAAACATACCTGTAGGTGATTGCATTTGCTCCCTCGACAGGAATGTTGTTATTTGGGTCGCTGCTGAGAAAATACCTGTAGAGGTTGCCATCGTCACCGGCTACACCTTCACAGACAATTTTAAAAATGTAACTGTTCCATTTCGGGTTGAAGTCACCATCTGTAGGATTGAAAGGACCAAAAACATGATACTTGTTGTCTGTTGCCGCTTCCTTTGAAAAAAGCTTTGAACTGAGGAGATTGCCCTTTTTATAATTGAGACCCTTTTCATCTCCCCTGGATTCAAGGTTAATATCAGGGTCAACGCCTTTCCCCCCGTAAACCGAAAACAAGGTTTTTGTATTAAAATCTCCCTGTATTTCATCATGTGAGCCACCGCAATCAGGATCAAAAACCCTGATGTAGAATGGCCTTGTATATTCTTTCGAAATCAGGAAAAACCAGACGGAATAAAATGTATTGTCCCCCCACGAGGTCTTCCCTTCTTTGCCGAAGGTAACCAGGAAGGGTATGTTCTCATCTTTACCTGGGACCGGTTGTGAAAATGATTCCGTTGTCAGTAACAGACTGAGTAGCAATATGATGAAGATACTATATGGCGTTTTGTGCAATTTCATTGAACCAAATTTAATCGAATTTAGTTTCAGGGCACAGGTAAAACAACAATATTTTTGGATACGCATTTCTCCCTTGCCGTACCACCGGGCTGCGGCGCTTCTGAAACAATGAGCTGAATATTGTAGGTGCCGGGACGGTTAAATGTTTTGTCGACTTTATCCCCGGTCGCAATCGTTTCGTCACCGAAATTCCAGTAATAACTTGCAATATTCCAGCCCGGAAGGTTTGTCTGCAGGGCATCAAGCTTCACATATTTTCCGGGAGTGGTGGTTTCAGGAGATGAAATATATGGTTGTATTTCATCTTCAACGAGAACAGTATCGGTTTTTTCATTATTGATAACCTCCTTTGTTATAAGGTTAACAACATCGAGCCGCACAACATACTTGCCGGTAGATGGAAAGCAATGCTCAACAACGGCACCTTCCGCATTCGTTCCATCACCGAAATTCCAGATATACCTGAAAGGCACAGTATCGTACTTAATTGCATTCTCTTCCGTGAACCTGTAACAGTAGCTGTTCTCAATAAGTTCATCACATTCCAGTTTACGGATAATCGTGGATGAGAAAGTGAAAATATCATCATCATACGCTCTGTTCGACGAAAAATAACCGGCCTGCAGGTTTTCGTCAGCCACAAATGCAAAATCATCTGATGATGAGTTTATGGGATCGGGCAATATTGCCGGAGCATCCCATTCGCCATTGTACTTCGATGTCATATAAACATCGAGCTTACCTATTCCACCTGCCCTGTCCGAAGAAAAATACAACCTGCCAGAAGGATGCATGTAGGGAAAGCTCTCTGCCCCGGCAGTATTGATCTTTGGTCCCATATTCACGGGTTTTGACCATTCCCCGTCTATGTTTTCACAATAATAAATATCTGACTTACCCAATCCTCCGGGCATGTTGGACGCAAAGAAAAGGTATTTCCCGTCGTGGCTTACGGAAGGATGTGCAACTTCATATTCATTGCTGTTATACTTGAAAGGTTTCAGCGATCCAAGCTGCGTGCCTGATAATTCAGCAATGAAAATACCATTATGGTTTTTAAAACTCTTTTTCTTTGCAGCCTTTCCTGTTTCCACTTCACTTGTGAAATAAACAGTTTTGCCATCAGGACCTATGCTCATTGGGCCGCTATTGAACTTTTTAACCCGTTCATTTTCGACCATTTCAGGCTTCGCCCACTGAACACTATCCAGTTTTTGAGTTATATATATATTGTATAAGCGGTTCCCGTTGTATGATGTGCGATCTTCTATTGCGCTGAAACGGCGGTTTGAGCAGAAAAGGATGCCATTCTGCACAATGACAGGTGAAATATCGCTGAAAACGCTTTCGCTGAAGCTCATCCTCGATACTTTGTAAATTGAAGGTTTCTGCGCTTCGGCACTGAAGGTCAGGGCAAAGACAAGAGCAAGAACTATATGCAGAATTCGCTTCATGTTTAAAAATACCTAGGATTCGATGCACTCACTTTATAACCGAATTCATACCGGATGACGAACTCAGACGATCCGTTCATGAAACCGTCTGAAAGATAGTCCATCCTTCCCACAGGATAGTCATAAGAGAAACCAAACATCAGCTGCGGATTAAGCTGAACCTGACAGATACCTACAGCAACCTCTTCGGATGTTCTCCATGAACCACCAAGCCAGATGAGATCAGCAATAATGAAGTTGCCGTTAATATCGAGCTGCCTGATGCCTTTGGCATCTCTGAAGGAATAATCCAGCAGAATTGAAGGTTTAAACTTTAAAAATCCTGAAAACGAGATCAGGGCCCCGGCTGAAAACATAAGATCATAATCGCTGAAGCTGTGGTAAGCCTGTACTGAGCCGGAGCCTGTTCTGTTATAGCCAAGGAAGGCAGGCACTGAAATTCCGGCAAAGTATTTATCATTGAAATAATAAGCTCCCGCACTGACATTGGGAAGCATGTATGGCTTATCGTTTGATGTGAACGCAGGATCGCCGGGAGTGGAAAGCATTATACCGGCATAATCGGTGTTCGACCTGTCAAAACCTGCTTTGAGACCCAGGGAGAGCCTGCCGGTCCTCATTCTCAGATGATATGCATAACTGGCGTAAAAACTTGAGGATTTTGTATAACCGTATGACATGAATTGCCCCATAAGCCCCAACCCCACCCTGTCGTTCTTCATCGGCGAGTGAAGCGAGAATGTCTTCAGGTCAGGAGAGCCCTTCATACCCATCCATTGTTTCCTGTACGAAAGAAATGCACTCAATGCTCCACGTGTTCCTGTATAGGCGGGGTTGATCATCATGCCATTCTGAAGATACTGGCTGAAAACAGGATAACCAAGGCTGATCCTGGAATCGTTTTGTGACCAGGTTACCCGGGTTAGTAATAAGAAGAAAAATATTAAATATCCTGCCTTCCTCATTCCTCCGTCATCTTTTAAGGATAATAAACCCGCTTTTCTTATAAGTCATCCCGTTCAGTACAGTCCTTATGTTCATAAGGTAATAGTATGTTCCTTCCGCCAGTTCACTGCCTCTGGAATCCTTACCATCCCATTCCTGCCATTTCTGGCCTCCGGCATTTGATGAGTGGAAAACCTCCGATCCGGCGGAGGTGATTATTCTCATATCAATAAGTTGATTTTCAGGAGCTTCTGGATTAAGGCCTTTTATTCTGAATAAGTCATTTATCCCATCACCGTTCGGAGAAAAACCCTCGGGAATTTCAAATCCCGGAAAGACAGTAGCTCTCAGCCTGCCTGTCATTGCAACAGCGAGGCACCCGTTCTTGTCTTTCACTTCTTTAAGTAAAAACTCAAAGGTTTCAGAACCGGATTCATCGGGGTTTATGGATAATTCAGGATTATTTATGCTCACATTGCCGGATGATGGAACATCGTTTTCTGTCCAGGTTACTGTCCACGGACCGGATCCTGTAAGGCTTAATTTAAGGATTACCGGTGTTCCGGAATAAAAGACAGAATCCTTGCTCTGGTTGCTTACAATCCGCGCAGTCGGTAAGGGAGGATGGATAGATATATCAACTGGACTGGAGATACTGGAACAGCAGTTGTTGTTCCGCCCGGAGTATACAACACGCCTGAATTTTCCGGGAACGGTGAGTGGGGCAGGGTAAGTATAATCGGCTGAATTATTTGATCCTGAAGCAGTAACCCATGTCGTTCCGCCATTGAAGCTCTCTTCCCACCTGTATGAGTATGTGCCGCTTCCGCCGGTTGGTGTTGCGCCGGTCATCTGTGCCGGGATGGAATTATAGCATATTGTCTGGTTGCCGGAAAGGGTGTTGCTTCCCAGCAATGGAAGCACCTCGATCTTTACGCTTCCGCTTGTAACAGTGCAGGCTCCCGAGCTGGATTCACGCCTGAAGTAGGTTGTGGCTGCCAGGGCAGGCGGATCGTAACCGATTCCTGTTCCTGAGGCAGTCACCTGAACAAAGTCAGTATTATTGGCTGATGAATACCATTGATATGCATAATTTCCTGCCACATTTGTGCCTCCTGCCGCTTTTTCACCTGTAAGCCTGAAAGGATCCTGTCCGTTGCAGATCGTTGTGTCGGATAATCGCGACAGTGTCGATATGCCATAGCTGGTCAACGGTTTATGCACATCTATTCGCACTGACTTGCTCATATCCGAGCATGCGGATGAATACACAATTCTGCGGTAGCGGGTAGTGTCTTTAAGCGAAGGCGGCTGAAAAGCTGAGGAAGATGATTTAATGAAGCCGGGGATATCGGTCCATGAATGTAGCTTCGTGCTGTCCTGCCAGGTAAAGGTATAAAGGTTGTTCCCGTTTGCAGGGGAAGTGCCGGTAAGATTTGCCGGAATGGCATCTGAGCATATTGTCTGAGCTGATGAGATCTTATTATTCGTAATGACGGGGTAATCTCTCAGGTGAACCGTGTTGCTTGTGGAGGAGCATACGTCTGCAAGTCCGGAATAAACAACCCTGCGGAAATAATATTCATTCATCGGGACTTTCTCTACGAGCTCCGCAGGATTGTAATCGGCGGCGTTATTCGGTATGGGTGCAGGCGACCAGGCAGCTCCATTTATACTGCTCTCCCATTTGAACCGGAATGTATTATCACCACCGGACATGATCGCAGAGGGTGTCGATGTTGTCGAGCCTGTCAGATTATCGAATGACATCCCGTTACATATATCCTGGTCGGGGCTTAAAACCTTGTTGTTGCTGATATCAGGCAGGACGGTCACCATTACCGGAGTGCTCGTATCAACACATCTTCCGGATGTTACTGTTCTTTTGTACCATGTATTTGAAATCAGCGCCTGTGGATCATAGCTCTCTGAAGTGTTGGCATCTGAAGGCTGTACGTAAGTAACATTATCGGGACTGACTTCCCATTTGAAAGTGTACCAGTTGTTACCATCGGTCAAAGTTCCGGTGGAAACTAATGCATTCGGATCCTGGTTATAGCAGATGATCTGAGGAGATCCGACAGTGTTGTTTTTTATATATGGCTGTACGATGATCTTTACCTCCTTGCTGACATCTACCAGAGGTGTCGGTGATGTGGCATCTGTAATAACCCTTCTGTAATAAACTGTAGCGGATTCAGGAACTGACGGTGTATAGTTTATTGAAAGATTATCTTCCACAAGTGTTGTCCAGGTAGTATTGTCGTAGCTCTTTTCCCATCTGTATAAATAAGGTGCAGTGCCACCTACAGGGGTTGTGCCTGTAATTGCCGGAGGAA
>JBLNAO010000413.1:0-7301 GCA_050259395.1 Chloroflexota bacterium | reverse complement strand
GGCCTGCCTTCCTGGGAGTTGTGTATCTGAACGAGGGCAAGCGGCCTGATCTCCGGCGTAACTGTAACCTCCGGTACATTAAACCCATAACTCCTGTTTCCGTTGACGTACCCGGCAAAGGGATATAGGTTGACTCCAATGCCTGATGCAACTTTGCCCACACTCTCATGGCCGTAACCCAGGTGAATGCTGATTGTGTGTTCAGCCTGTCCCGGCTGGATAAGTGCAGGAATAGCAATCGCCGGGCCTATATTAATAACCTGCCCGTCTGAGATACCCAGATTTGCCGCATCTGCAGGAGAGACAAGAGCCACGTTTTCCCAGCAATGCCTTGTGACAGGATCGGGAAGCTCGATGAGCCACGGATTGTTGGCGTTCATGCCCGTACCCATTGAAACACTCTCGGTAAGAATTATTTCATATCCTGATCCTGTAACGGCAGGCCTTGATGACATTGCCCTGTTAATCGCATCGCTGCTAAACGCAGCTGCTTTCCCGTTTTGGGGCTTGTAGCTGAAGACGCCATCACTCAGGGATTTATTCCAGAATTCCCTGAAGGCACCTGCGCCCGACAGCGGAAAATACTCCCTCTCCCACGATGAAACAAGATAATTCTGCCAGCTGTTGTTGTCTCCCGACCATTTCAGCAGTGAATCCTGGAATGAACGCGTGTCGAAGATCTTATTTATGCAGGGCTGAGCAAGAGATAACTGTCCCGGTGTTATTTCGGCATCGTCCCACGATTCCAGGTAATGGTTAACGGGACATTCATATTTTGCTTTCCCGGTGGTTTCGTTCAGTGCCACTGACATATTCACAGTAAGAGCGGTTTTTCCCAGTGCTTCGGTGAATCTCACCGGGTCGGGGAAGTCGTATGCCGGGTTCACATTGTACATAAGCAAAGCACCAATCCTCCCTTCATTGAGATCATTGATCAGAGTCTCGGTCTCCCTGTCATTGCCAGCTGCAATGTTGAGAGAATTGTCAAGGTCTATGCAGGTTGTGTAATTTCCAAGTAGGGAGTTAATGGCATTGACAATGACCTGAATACCAGTATCATTTGTACCTGAAACAACTATGGATCTGCCCTTTGCTGCAAGGAGCCTGTCAGCAACTTCTGAAAGGTCCTCACGGAAATCAGGTGATTGCATTGTTGTTCCTCCGGTTTTTGATGCAATCTTATTGTAGAGATCCGACAACAGTGTTTTTTCTTCTGATGGCATGATCTTTACCCGGCGGTCGGAGTTACTTCCGGTGAGAGTCAGACCAGATTCATACTGCAGGTGATAAAGCATGCTCTTGTTTCCGTCGGTCAGCCTCCTGCGGCTCACATACCTGCCGATGAAATGAACCGGCGCTCCCCATGTTCCCAGGAAATCGCAGTTTACGGATACCACCATGTCGGTGTTCTGGAAATTATAATCAGGGAAAACACGCTTTCCGAAGCTTGCTTCATTGGCATCCCTCACCGCGGAATAAGATATGGGGTCGTACTGCACCCACCTGAAATTATTATAGCCCTGCCCAAATTGCCGGATAAGCCTGATTGTGGTCGGGGAAATTATTGTTGGTGTCAGCAACGCAATTTGTCTCCCGGAAGAGCTTATCTCCCGGAGCTGTTTTATTATTTCACCATCGACAGTTTCCCATGATGCCCGGCTGTTGCCGCTCATTGGATATTTGAGCCTTGCATCGTCATACAGGCTCAGGACAGAAGCCTGTATCCTTGCGGTTGTAGCTTCGCCATTGAACAGGGACAGGGCATTTCCTTCAATCTTTACAGGTCTGCCGTCAAAAGATTTGACCAGCACTGAGCAGTAATCATGACCATCGAAGTATGTTGAGGCGAAATACAAGGGTATCCTGGGAATCAGTTCCGGTGGCTGAACCGCATAAGGGATTGCTTCCCTTACAGGTCTTTTGCAGGCTGCAAGAACTGCTGCCGAAGCGAAGCTGAACCCGAACACCTTCAGGAAATTCCTCCGAGAAGAATTCAGATTCATAACATCTTCTGACATCAGATCGCCTATTGGTCCTTCCGGAACATCAGGTTCATCAAGTGCATGTTTCAGGCTGTTTTTCCGGTATTTCTTCATTTTGCTTAATTACTCAGATTAGTAATGGCATCTCATGCATCCGTTTCCTCCCTGCTGTTCGACGACCACGCTGTCGATCTCCCCGCTTCTTATCATTCCTGACAGCATTTTATATTGAGAATAAAACTCATTCCCGGTGAAGTTAACTTTCGTGGAACGGTGGCAGTTCACGCACCAGCCCATCGAAAGATCGTTCACCTGAACGATCCTGTCCATCTGCTCGACAGGCCCGTGACATGTCTGGCATGCTATTCCTCCTGCATTGACATGCTGCGAGTGATTGTAATAAGCATGATCGGGAAGGTTGTGGACCTGTATCCATTGAATGGGCTGTTTATTTTCAAATGCCGTCACAACCTTCGCAATCTCGAACATACCCGAACGCTTGCCGCTGCGTACGATAAGATGGCAGTTCATGCAGACGTTTCCTGAAGGAAAGCCTGATACTTTGCTGTAAGGTGCATAGTTATGGCAATAGATGCAATCGGTTTTGTTCTGGCCTGCATGAACTGCATGGGAGAATTTTACCGGCTGGTCGGGCGAGTAGCCCGGTGAGCGCCCGATTGCAATGGCATTCACAACCAGGACCCAGCTAATGTAAACCGTAGTAACCGATAGAATTGCAAGGAGGATCCATGGCTTTTTTATTTTCTTTGTAATGACCAGGTCGGTAAGGGCACCCAGGAAAAGTATCGAAGCAATAATAAACAACAGAAGATTGGTGATTACCGGTTTCTTGTCTTTCAGCCCTTTTTCAGGGAACCTGTCCATGAATCCTTTCAGAAGAATTATTTCATCAGTTGTCAACTTGAAGCCTGCATGCACCTGGGCCATCTTCTGCCCTGCAGGTTTCATCAGAACTGTCTCAAGGTCGGCGGCGGTTCTTTCACGGTACTTGAGGGAGATCTCCATGGCATTGGGATTCCAGTTTACCGTGTCGTAATGTATCGCAGTGAATGTAGAGTGGCATTCAGAGCATTTCATGTTTTTCAGTTCGGGGTAAACAAGGCCGTGAAAAAGCCTTTCGCCCCTGACAAGATCCTCACGACTCAGCTGCCTGTTCAGTGTGGTGTCCTTCTGAAGATACAGAGACCCTGCATTCATTGAAAAGAACTGAAAGAAAAAAAGGAAGATGATGGCGATAGATTTGTCTGATTTGCACGAAAAAAGCATGTACATTACTTAATGGTTAAGATGTAGAAGGCTGCTTAAAATTGTATTAAATCCAGAACATAAATATACTAAAAAAGTATCAAATAGCAGTGGATAACATTTTGATCAGTATGAAAATGCATCAGTATGCCAGGCTTTAATTCCAGCTATTATATATATGTATGTTGATACAGGGATGCACAAACAAAATGACCCCGGAATAATTATTTCTTCAGTAACATTCATATATTTGTTTTTGTCAGAACACTTTCAGTTTAACCTGTACGTTAATTGTTTAAACCTTACTGTTATGAAGAAACTGATGACCCTGTGCCTGCTTACGATGATTTTATTTGCAGGTTGCAAGAAAGACAAAGGTGATCCGCCCGTTCTTCCGCCTGAAGAATCGATGATCATAGATTTCAGCAATTTTGACACACAAAAGAAAGGTGATTTCAGCTCTGCCAAAGGAACCGAGAACAGCAGCTGGGAATTTTCGGCAATAGCAGCCGGGACCTGGAAGCTTATTGTTTATGGAACATTGGTTGTTCCCACCACGTCGTTCCAGATGGTGATTGATCAGAAACCTGAATATGTTTCAGAGAAAACCTGGCAATGGAGCTACACTTCAACAATCGCACAGGCCACCTACAAGGCCAGGCTTACAGGACAGATCATGGCCAACGATGTTCAATGGAAAATGTATATCACCAAAGAAGGCACCGGAGGCTTCACTGACTTCCTGTGGTTCGAAGGCACCTCAGCCTTTGACGGGAAAAGCGGGAGCTGGACGCTCTACAACAGCAATGCAAGTCCGGTTGCAATCCTTAAGATAGACTGGGAGAAACCTGCTGCCGACCAGGGAAAGATCAAGTATACCTATGTGAAGAATGATCCTTTCAAAGACAGCTTTATTGAATACGGGCTGAAATCGAGTGCGCTGAATGCTTATTTTACAATCCATTACTGGAACGGGGCAAAGTTCTCGGATGTGAATATTGAATGGAGCACAACTGCACATACCGGCAGGGTGAAGAGTATCGATTATCTCGGCGATGACCAATGGCACTGCTGGGATGCGAACAGGGTGAATGTACAATGCCAATGATATTCCCTATTTAAAAAGTATGCTGAGACGCGCAAACATAGCGCGTCTTTTTTTTGTATTATACAAAGATGTTTATAACTTTGCACTTCAAAGTACTTTTATATGGAAAGCAATACAAAACCGATTGAGGACATTGATGCGATCAGGACGATGATGGAGAGATCGACCAGATTTCTTTCGCTGAGCGGATTATCGGGAATAGTTGCCGGGCTTATTGCAATAGCCGGAAGCATTGTGGCCATAATGCTTATCCTGAAAGGAAACACGGACGGTACTTTTCCCGACCTGAAAGGAGGAAATTCCGGGGGAATGGCACAGCTTCTGTTTGTCGATGCCATTATAATCCTGACCCTTGCCGTCGCATCGGCCCTGATACTTTCAAACAGGAAAGCAATAAAGAGGGGAATGAGAATGTGGACCCCTGTTTCAAAAAGGCTTTTGCTCAATATCTCCATTCCTCTTATCGCGGGCGGCTTATTTATTATTCTTCTTTATAACCGCGAACTATATGAGCTCATCATTCCTGCAATGCTCTTCTTTTATGGTCTTGCTCTTGTGAGCGCGGGAAAGTTCACCTTCGACGAAGTATTTTATCTGGGTGTATTTGAAATAGTTACTGGCTTTACAGCGGGACTTTTCCCGGAATACGGGATATTCCTCTGGATCTTTGGTTTTGGTCTATTGCATATTGTTTACGGACTTGTTTTGTACAGAAAATACGACAGATGAAAATCGGCATATCGGGCATCAACAAGCTATTCGAGAGCAGGGTCAGACTGGGAATCATGTCTGTCCTGATTGTGAACGATTCATACGATTTCAACAGTCTTAAAGATACTCTTGATGTCACTGACGGGAATCTTGCCAGCCACCTCAGGGCACTCGAAGAAAATGACCTGATACGGGTGAACAAGCAATTCCTGGGAAAAAAACCAAACACCACCTACTCGATCACAGAAAAAGGAAGGACTCTCTTCAGGGAACATCTGAAAGCCCTGGAGAATTTGATAAGATCTACATAATCCCCTCAGCCCTTCGGGCAGCTCCCCTGGGAGGTTTCTCGAAAACATTTCACTCCTATATTGCACCCCTCAGCCCCTCGGGCAGCTCCCCTGGACGGTTCCGGAAAACATTTCACTCCTATATTACACCCCTCAGCCCTTCGGGCAGCTCCCCTGGGAGGGGAGCGAATTTCAGGATGTAAGTGAAATTAGTGCGGGGTGTTATCTGACAATATTTTTGTATTTTCGCGCCGTAAATTAAACAGATATGTCGGCCGGGAAAAAATCCGTTCTCTTTATTATTATTATCCTTTTAATCGACCAGGCGCTTAAGATCTGGATCAAGACCCACATGATGATTGGTGATGAAGTCCCTTTGTTCGGCAACTGGGGAATGCTTCACTTCATCGAAAACAACGGGATGGCATTCGGGATGGAAATGGGCGGCAAGCCAGGCAAGCTTATCCTCAGCGTCTTCAGAATAGTTGCAATATTCGGCATTGGCTGGTTCCTTACTTCACTTGTAAAAAGGAAAGCACACACGGGACTTATTCTTGCCGTAAGTGCAATTCTCGCCGGTGCCATGGGAAATATTATCGACAGCGCTTTTTACGGAATGATCTTCAGTGAAAGCTACAACCAGGTTGCCACTTTGTTTCCCCCGGGTGGAGGATACTCCTCTTTTCTTCACGGTAAAGTTGTGGATATGTTCTATTTCCCGGTTGTGAACACAACCTGGCCCGACTGGTCACCTTTAAGGCCCGGACAGTCGCTGATCTTCTTCAGGCCTGTGTTCAATGTAGCTGATTCTGCAATAACATGCGGAGTTATCTCAATCATTCTCTTCCAGAAGAAGATGTTCAAAGACCTGTAGTTATTCCTGGCAGCAGTTCCCTATACATTTCAGAACTGTCCTGAGGTTTTCATGCTTCAGGAAATACCATGTGTTCTTACCATCACGCTTTGAGGCAAGAACTCCCTTGTCCTTGAGTATTCCAAGATGGTGTGATGCGGCTGACTGCTCAATGCCAAGCTGCATGTGGATCTCCGTCACTGTTCTTTTCTTCCCGTCCTCAAGACATCCGACTATTGCTATTCTCACGGGGTGAGCAATTGCTTTGAGCATGCCCGATGCTTTTTCGAGCGCTTCAGGCTTTAACTCATTAAATTCCATGTTGTCTGAATTACTTTGCAAATGTATATAAATATGTCGATATGTAGGTATTTGTCTGTTTATTTGCCATAGTTGGCATTGAAGGTCGATTTTACGTATATTTGAGTAAATATATTTTTGATGCCCGTCCTAACCCGCATAAGGAAACCGGTCGAGAAGGAAATGGCTGATTTTGAAGCTTACTTCAGCCGAACAATGAGGAGCGACGTCCCGCTGCTCAATATCATCACCAACTACATTCTCCGGCGTAAAGGGAAGCAGATGAGGCCGCTATTAGTCTTCCTTACCGCCAGGCTCCATGGCGAAATCTCCGAATCTACTTATGTTGCCGCAACATTCATCGAACTTCTTCACACCGCCTCTCTCGTTCATGATGATGTTGTTGACGATGCTTCTGAAAGGCGCGGTGCACTGTCGGTGAATGCTCTGTGGAATTCCAAGATAGCAGTTCTCGTAGGCGATTACATGCTTTCAAAAGGAATGCTTATAAGCGTTGAAAAACAAAGATTCGACATGCTCGAGATCGTATCGGATGCCGTAAAATCGATGAGTGAAGGAGAACTACTGCAGCTTCAGAAGTCAAGAAAGCTCAACATAAAGGAAGAGGACTACTTCAGGATTATTTCCAGCAAAACTGCGGCTCTTATTTCTGCATGCACTGCCTGTGGCACCAGGTCGGTCTCCAAAGATTCAGAAACCGTGCGCAGGATGAAGGAATTCGGCGAAAACATAGGCATTGCATTCCAGATAAGGGATGACATACTCGATTA
>JBLNAO010000412.1:0-4618 GCA_050259395.1 Chloroflexota bacterium | reverse complement strand
AAAGATCTTCTGTTGCAGAAACGATCGTTATCGGTTGCTCCAGGGTGCGTATCTGAACGGCATACAATCCGGAATAATATCCCCTGAATTCCGGATAATCCCATGACTGTCCTGTTACAGTGTTGTTGCTCTTCTTATCATGAAGGCCGAATTCAGTGCCTTTCAGCCTGTTTTTCCATACCCTGTAAGGGCCGTCTGCGAGCAACCTTGCCCCTGTCACAAGGTTTTCAGGATAAGAAAATGTAACACCGGCAAAATCGTATGAGCCAGCAAGGTTAAATCCATAATCCAGCTTTATCCAACCATCTCCCAGGACAGTCCAGTTGGTATAAGATGCACTGTCGTAAAGGATTTCGATCATGTATCCTCCCGGAGTCTCATGCGGGCGGAAAGTCCTGATCGTCCTCTTCAAACCGGCAAATGGGTAACCGCATGAAAATGAAATGGGTATGCCGCCATTCTTGACTCCTGTCAGAGCCGCTGTGTTCATGTTGAACGTCAATTCAGTGCGACCCGACCTGACTGAAAACATATTATTTTTGACAGCTGTGCGGGCTTTTTCCTCCACCGGGATCACAATCCTTGCAGCAATTTCTGCCGGGGAGCTGATCTTCCACGACCATGTGTTGATATGACGGCCATACTGGTCCCTTGCCGAAACATAGAGAGCGTCGTAATTGCTCCAGTCTGATGGCAGGGGTACTTTCAGGACTCCGTCTTTTCCCGGCTCAAGATCGGGTGAAACAATCTCTCCTGAAACATTACCGGAGATTCCTTCAGGGAATATGAACCTTACCAGCTCGTATGAAAACCTGCAGGCTGAAAGATTGGTATATAAATATCTGTTTGTAATGTTAAGGTTTCCGGTGAAGCTCCTGTCGATATTCTTATCATTAAAATACACCGGAGCCCAGATCTCCTTCACTGTATAAAAGCTTCCTTCTTTTTCATGATACGGGCCCAGGATGCCATCCGGTCCGCGATTTCCCTCAGCATCAATCGAATCGTTGAAATCACGCCGCTCCACTCCCTCGTCCGCAAACACCCACAGGAATGCCCCTGCTGAGAGTGGCTTCGAGAGCATGAAATTCCACTGGTCGTCGAGGCCTGCACCGTGTCCTCCGTCGTTCAACCCATGAAGAAATTCGGTTGGAAAAAAAATCTCTTTTCCTTTATCCAGCGCTTCCTTAACGTAATCGAATTTCGGATAATGCTTCGTGTTGGTTCCATTTATGATGCTCCATGGTTCGATAACTGTTCTTTTCTGAGGGTCGTAAAGTGCATAATCGCCCCTTGCATCAGGATTGAATCCTCCTTCATTGCCATTATCCCAAAGAACAATGCTGGGATGGTTAACATCACGTTCGATCATGGATCTGACGAGCCGCTTTGCAGTGGGTGTATCATAAAATTTCTGCCATCCGGCCAGTTCATCGAGCACGAACATGCCGAGTGAATCGCACACATCGAGGAAGTACTGGTCTGTCGGATAATGGCTCATCCTCACCGCATTCATGTTCATGTCCTTCATCAGGTTTATGTCCTCAATCGCCAGCTGCCTGCTGCTTGTCCTTCCCGATGAGGGCCAGAAAGTGTGGCGGCAGACTCCTTTGAAGATTATCTTCCGGCCATTGACATAGATTCCATCCTGCGGCCTGACCTCCACGGTGCGAAAACCGAACTTCTGCGTAACGCTGTGAACAACATTCTTTCCCGAGATGAGGCTGACAACAACCTGGTACCTGTTGGGGAATTCCGGATTCCATAAAGCCGGATTTTCAAACGTGCCCTTTATGATTGATCTCCCGGTAGTATCTTTTTTTACAGTTGTTATCATCACTTGGCCAAACGGCTTGCCATCGATCGTTTCAACACGGGCAGTCACCTGCTTTGCCTTCCCTTTTCCCTTCACATAAACATCCATGTAAAATGAACCATCTGCCCTTGCATCCACTGCAACCCTGTCGATGTGCTGAACAGGAAGAGCCTCGAGGTAAACAGGCCTGAAAATGCCGCCAAATACCCAGAAGTCGGAAATGCGCTCGGCCCTGTTAACACTTTCGTTCGACGATTCTTTACTGACATTGACCTCAAGGAGGTTCGAACCTTCAAAATTGAGAAGTCCGGAAATATCATATCTGAACCTGTAAAAAGCACCCTGGTGCACCGGCCCCGCAACTTTTCCGTTGATCTTTACCTCTGTGTCGGTCATTGAGCCTTCGAAAACAATATTCACCTGCTTTTTTTCCCATTCAGCCGGCACGCTGAATTCAAACCTGTACATTCCTTTTTCATCCGCATTCCTGTTCACATTACCGTAAAGATATGAGCCGAAACCCTGCAGTTCCCAGCAAGAGGGGACACCGATCCTGGACCAGCTTCCGCTGTTCATGCCGTGAGTACAGAAGAAATCCCATTGAACGGTGTTGTCCTTGTCTGTACCTGACAGGTATTGAACTTCAGTTTTCTGTCCGTTCATTCTCAAAAATGCGGACAAAAGAAGAAGTATAAAATATTTTTTCATGGTCGGTCTTAGAGTAACTGATGAATCATGCAATTAAAGAAATATTATTGTGAAAACCTCGGCCTGTGATCAGAGACACTGCCTGAGTGAAACCCCGATGTTCTCAAATGAACTCAATGGAATGCGCTCTTTTTTATATATTTGTTTGAAGGTACTCATAAAAAGCACTGCCATGAAATTAAGGATCTTTCTATGCCTCATTTTCTTCATATGTTCAGTTTTTGCATTCTCCCAGGGCAAGGGGCAGAAAGTGAATGATTCCAACACAGCTCTTCATGCCCTGCCACCTGAGTATCCGGTACCTTACGGACCTCCCGGTCCCGAGGAAGTGACAGCTGTCATAAACAGGGTGTTCAGTTTTGTTGATGGTGCCACCCCTGCAAGGATGATTGATGTCCAGTCAAAGAAAGAGATAAAGAATCTTTCGGAGCTGACCTCCGGATCGGTTTTTGAACCAGGCACCTTCAGGCTGATCAGCTATGAATGGGGTGTTGCCTATGGCGCGCTGCTGCTTGCTTCGGAGGTTACCGGCGATCCAAAATTCAAAGAATATACTGTTAAAAGGATGAATCTTATCGGTGAGGTCGCCGATTATTTCAGGGCAAATCCTGCAGGCGAAAACATCCCGGTGAGATCAGTAATCCAGCCCCGCGCCCTCGATGATGCGGGATCGATGTGCGCCGCCATGATCAAGACAATGAATGCTGGAGGTAACAAATCACTGCGGACTCATATCGACACTTATATTAATTATATCTCCACAAAGCAGCAAAGACTTGCCGACGGCACGCTGTCGCGTAACAGGCCGCTTCCGGATGCACTGTGGCTCGATGATCTTTACATGAGCGTGCCTGCTTTGGCCCAGATGGGAAAACTTACAGGTGAAAGGAAATACTTCGATGATGCATGCAGGCAGGTGTTCCAGTTCACCGACAAGATGTTCAACGAGGAAAAAAGCCTTTATATGCATGGATGGATACAGAATATGAATCCTCATCCCCGATTCTACTGGGCAAGATGCAATGGCTGGGCCCTCATGGCTATGTCGGAGCTCCTCGATGCACTTCCCGCATCCCATCCTTCACGCCAGAACATACTCAACCAGTTCAGGGCCCACATGAAAGGACTGGCTGCACTGCAAGCCGGCAATGGCTTCTGGCATCAGCTCCTCGACAGGAACGATTCATATTACGAGACATCTGCAACTGCCATTTTCACATATTGTGCGGCTCATGGCATAAACATGGGATGGCTCGATGCCCAGGCTTACGGCCCAATGTCAATCCTTGGCTGGAACGCAGTGCAGACGAAAGTAAATGCCAAAGGTGAAGTCGAAGGCACATGTGTCGGTACGGGAATGGCGTTCGACCCCGCATTTTATTACAACCGCCCCGTGAATGTGGCTGCAGCTCACGGATATGGCCCTGTTATAATGGCCGGCGCTGAAATACTAAAGCTGACAAAGTCTTGGCAGATCGTCATAAACGATTCTGCCGTAATGTTCTACAAGCCGGGAGATAACTGGAAAGATTACAGGTAAAATAATAAAGTTAACCATCCCGGAAGTTTTGTGAAATATATAACAGCAACCGGGACACCCCTCCTTCAAAAAGAGGGGAAGTATCTGCCTTATAAGTTAATATAGATCGTGGAAGTAATTTAAGTCGACTATGAAAAACAAAATACTCTTCCTGCTCCTTCTCATTTCACAGATTCTGGCGGCACAGGAGCTCAGATGGCCTGAGACAAACAGTGAAACGAAGCCATGGACAAGAATGTGGTGGATGGCAAGCATCGGCACAAAGCAGGATCTCACATCAGCTCTCGAAAAGTACAGTAAAGCAGGAATTGGCGGAGTTGAGGTAACCTGCATTTACGGTGTAAAGGGACAGGAGGACAAATTCGTGGACTATCTATCCCCGGAATGGATGGACAAGTTCATCCATATACTTCATGAAGGAAAGCGGCTGGGTTTGGGTATCGATCTCGCAAATGCGTCAGGCTGGCCTTTCGGAGGACCATGGGTAAACCCTGAAGACGCATGCAGGAATATCAATTATAAAACATACACTCTTAAGGAAGGTGAAAAGCTTT
>JBLNAO010000411.1:0-4850 GCA_050259395.1 Chloroflexota bacterium | reverse complement strand
TACCACAGGTGCATGCCTTGCCGTAACGGGAAAGCTTGTCGAATCGCAGGGCCAGGGGCAGAGTGTCGAAATAAACGCATCTTCGATCGAGATATATGGCAAGTGTGATGCAGATACCTATCCGCTGCAGAAGAAGGGACATTCAATGGAGTTCCTTCGCGATATAGCTCATCTCAGGTTCAGGACCAACACCTTCGGAGCAATATTCAGGATAAGGCACGCAATGGCGTTTGCAATCCACAAATACTTCAACGACAAGGGATTTTATTATCTCCATACTCCCATTATTACGGGAAGCGATGCTGAGGGTGCAGGGGAGATGTTCCATGTAACATCGATGGACCTGAATAAGCTTCCGAAAAATGAGGATGGGACTGTCGATTTCAGAAATGACTTTTTCGGGAAGGAGACAAACCTGACTGTTTCAGGGCAGCTCGAAGGAGAGCTCGGCGCTCTTTCTCTAGGCGAAATATATACCTTCGGTCCTACCTTCCGGGCCGAGAATTCCAATACGCCCAGGCATTTAGCCGAATTCTGGATGATAGAACCTGAAATGGCCTTCTATGACCTGAAGGATAACATGGATCTTGCCGAGGATTTCACAAAGTATCTCATAAGGTATGCACTCGACAATTGCAGCGAGGATCTCGGGTTTCTCAATAATATGATCGACAAAAACCTTCTCGCGAAACTTCAGTTTGTAGTGGAGAATGAATATGTAAGGATCCCGTATACTGAAGCCATTTCAATTCTCGAAGCTGCAGGAAAAAAGTGGGAATACCCGATCGGATGGGGACGCGATCTCCAGGCCGAGCATGAAAGGTACCTTGTGGAAGTACATTTTAAGCGGCCTGTAATTCTTACTGACTACCCGAAGCAGATAAAAGCTTTTTACATGAAGCAGAATGAGGACGGAAAGACTGTCAGGGCAATGGATGTCCTCTTCCCGGGAATAGGTGAAATCATTGGCGGTTCGCAGAGGGAAGAGAATTATGATAAGCTTCTTGCCAGGATCACGGAGCTGAAAATACCGGTAAAGGATCTCTGGTGGTATCTTGAAACAAGAAAATTCGGGACAGCGCCTCACAGCGGCTTTGGTCTCGGATTTGAAAGGCTTATCCTGTTTGTTACCGGCATGTCGAATATCAGGGATGTTATACCTTTCCCGAGAACACCACGCAACGCAGAGTTCTGAAAACTGTCTTTAAACAGGGATAGATAGAAATGTTAAAGCAAAGGTTACAGCAGAAATTGCTTCAGAAGCTTTCACCGCAGCAGATCCAGATGATCAAGCTGCTGGAAGTTCCTACTTTGCAGATAGAACAGCGTATTAAGAAAGAGCTCGAGGAAAACCCGGCCCTCGAGGAAGGCCCGGATGAGGATGAAGTTCCCGATGCTGATACAGGGGAAGATTCGGAACAGTTCGAGGATGAGAAGGACAAGGATCACGATGAATTCACCCTGGATGATTACATCGACGATGACGAAATACCCGAGTATCGCCTCCAGACAAAAAATTACAGCAAGGACGATGAAAAACGCGCAGAGATCCCAATCTCAGTCGGGAACTCCTTCCAGGAATACCTCGAATCGCAGCTGGGCCTCAGGAATCTCACCGACAAGCAGAAAGTGCTTGGCCAGTATATTCTTGGGAATATCGATGAGGATGGCTATCTCAGGAGGGAGCTTTCGAGCATAGTGGATGATCTTGCATTTCTCCAGAATGTCGAGACAAACGAAGACGAGCTTGAGGAGGTTCTTAAGATCATTCAGGATCTTGAACCTGCCGGAGTAGGCGCCAGGAACCTGAGGGAGTGTCTTTTGCTTCAGCTTGAGAAAAAGGATGTGACCGATCCGGCAATGGAGCTTGCGCATAAGATCCTTCATTCCCATTTTGATGAATTTACCAAGAGG
Organism: Chloroflexota bacterium; assembly: GCA_050259395.1. GTDB lineage: Bacteria > Bacteroidota > Bacteroidia > Bacteroidales > VadinHA17 > LD21. The sequence continues at coordinate 2,936 of JBLNAO010000411.1, read as the reverse complement.
CATTATGATAAGATAATCTCCCGGATGGGCATCTCCGAAGACGAGCTGAAAGCTGCCATTGAAGAGATCCTTAAGTTGAATCCCAAACCCGGTGGAGTTTACAGCGATCCTTATAACAAGTCCTCACAGCCGATAATTCCCGACTTCATCCTTGAACTTACCGAAGATGGATTTGATCTGCATCTGAATTCGAGGAATCTTCCTGAATTAAGGCTTAACTCGGCTTACAGCGAGATGCTGCAGTCGTACAGCAGGGACAAGGGTCAGAAAAGGGATATGAAGGATGCCATAATGTTTGTAAAGCAAAAGATCGATTCGGCGAAATGGTTTATCGATGCGATCAGGCAAAGGCAGAATACACTTCTTCTTACAATGAATGCCATTCTTGAGTATCAGCAGGAGTATTTCATTGATGGTGATGAGACAAAGCTCAAGCCTATGATACTCAAAGACGTAGCTGAGATGACGGGTCTTGATATCTCTACGGTTTCAAGAGTTGCGAACAGCAAGTTCATCCAGACGCACTTCGGCATATTTCCCCTGAAATTCTTTTTCTCAGAAGGCCTGCAAACCGATAGCGGGGAGGAAGTATCGACAAGAGAAATAAAGAGGATCCTTCAGGATTGTATTGAAAATGAGGAAAAGAGAAGGCCCCTTACTGATGAGAGACTCACCGAGATATTGCAGGAAAAAGGTTACCAGATAGCAAGGCGGACCGTTGCAAAATACCGTGAACAGCTTAATATTCCCGTTGCAAGGTTAAGGAAGGAAATTTAGCAATGGGAGATCCTGAAATAAGAAATTCATCCGATACTGTTGCAAAGATCATCTCTGTAGTATTTCATCCACTGTTCATGCCTGTATACGGCATGGCAATCATACTTTCAGCGCTTACGCCTTTCGGATATCTTCCGTTTACTGTCAAGAAGCTGATCTTCCTAATTATCGGGGTTAATAATGTCTTTCTGCCTCTTATGCTTCTTCCTTTTCTAATGCAGATGAAGCTTATCAGTTCGTGGACCCTGGCCGAAAGAAAAGAAAGATACATTCCGCTTGTTATCACTACACTGCTTTATGCCGCCACCTCATACATCGTTTTCAGGTTTCCAATTCCTTTCTTTATTAAAGCATTTATCTTCTCCACATTCTTTTTATCGCTTTTTGTCACTATAATTAATTTCAGTTTCAGGATATCCCTTCATGCAGCGGGCGCAGGAGCATTATTCGGGCTTCTTCTTTTACTGTGTTTCAGATCATACACCTTTGCCGGCTGGCATTTCGTTCTCGTTGCAATTGCAGCAGGAATGATTCTGACGTCAAGACTGAAGCTTAATGTTCACACTCCGCAGCAGGTCTGGTGGGGGTTCTTTACCGGATTTATGGTGGTGTTGATTTTCATGTCTTTCTTTCAGCACTTCGCGTAAGATCTATTTGAAGAACTTACACAGAGGAAATTCATAGGACCACAGAGATAATGACTCTGTACAACCATGATTAATCTTCCAGTATTTTGTGCAAAGCTTCTTCAAAGAGTACCCTGCTTTTCTCAACTATTTCATCTGGCAATGATGTTTCCGGCGGGACAGGCATGTTCTCACTGATCCGGTTCTGGGAGACTGAACTGAACCAGCCTCTGGCATCAAGATATTCTGCAAGATACTCCTGTTCGGTTTGTCCCGGTGTAGGGATGAGCACCGCGCTGCTGCCCAGGCAGATAAGATCCATAATTGTCGTGTAACCTGACCTCGTAATAACCGTGTCGCTGGTCCTGATGAGCGCAGCCATTTCTGATGCTGTAAGATGGCTGTAAAATATGATGTTCCCGTCAGACGAGGTTTCAGATTTTCCCGGCTTCCCCTCAAGTATTACTGTTCTGGGAAGCCTGTGTTTAAGAAGACTTACAAGCTTATGCTTCAGCATGCTTCTCTGCGGCTCCGGCCCGGAAAGGATGACAGTGTTATGCGGAAAAGAGAACTTACCGGTTTTATCTTCCTGCGTAAGAATAAATCGTGATATAATCCCTGCATATATTGTATTTGCAGGAAGCCTTATAATATGGGATAATCTTCCAGAAACGTTAAGATCGCCCGGCAGATCAGGGATGAGGCACAGGGTGTATTTTTTCATTACTGCCCTGTGAAGGAGAACCCCTGTAAATTCAAACAACCTGAATGCAGCTGGAAGCGGAATGCGTGGAAGATGAGTGACATACACTGATTTGATGTCCTTGTTCCAGAGTCCGAAACGGTTATCGCTTATTATCAGATCAATAGAATAATCACGAATAATTCTTTTAAGCCTGTGATGCTCACGGATGATATGATAAAGAAGGAGAGGGGTCTTCATGAGCATTGCCAGGTACTGCGGGAGATGCCTTGAATAGGATGGCCTGAACCCGGGAAAGCTTATAAGATTCAGTCCGGGCAGCTCGGCTCTGAAAAGTGCGAGATGCTCTTCTCCTGCACCAATGAAAACATTATAATTCATCTCCCTGAGCCTCCGGGCAACAGGGATCATTCTTGCTGCATGACCCAGACCCCATTCTAGCGGACAGATAAGTATGTTTTTGATCATGGTCATTGTATGAGAAGCATAAGCGGCAGACCGGGAAAGGCCACAGCATCCGGCTTATCCGGAAACCTGTGTCCTTATTCCGAGGGCCTCAACGCGTGATGCGATCAGCTTAAGTTCTTTTAACGGAACCTTCTCCAGCTCCGCGCCTTCCGGAGTATCCCTGGAAATAGTATATATCATTACTTCCCGGGGTTTTATTTTCTTCAGGGCACCGATCCATGCATTCAGCTCATCATCAGTAGTATTGTCAACCGGTTTCCCGTTATAAGTTCCCCTGAGGAATAAAGTCTGGATTATAAGGTTTCCATGGAATAATGCGAGATCATCAATCAGTCCGGCTGCATGTACCTTTACCCGCGGCT
>JBLNAO010000410.1:0-7053 GCA_050259395.1 Chloroflexota bacterium | reverse complement strand
TGATCAAGGTCAGGAAATGGTATTACTGCAGGATCGGTGACAAAGAGCAACTTATGGTATGCAGGCATCTGGATTGCACAAACATAACTCAAGACCGCACCAGGCAGCATGATGCCTTTTTCTTTATTCATTACGGCTTTCAGGAACTTGTCCGTGCCGACGAGTCCTTTCATTACAATGTCAGCTTCATCCTCCTTCGCCATGCGGACGGCCTCTTCGGCTGCAGCAAATTCATTCTTCGCTTCAACGATGCTGAAAGACCTGTGATCTATGCTTTCTGATCTGCAGGTTGCGATTATTTTATCGGGGTTTCCGATAAGAAAAGCCTGAACAAAACCCTTGCTTACTGCTTTGCCCACAGCTGAGAGGGTATTTGTATCCTGTGCCCAGGCCACGGCAATCCGGTGAGTTTTTCCGGAGCCTGTAACCAGGCTTTCCATCTGTTCGAACGAATGGATCATAAGTTTTTATCTGCTTGCAGCAGCCGCAAGCAGGATGCTGTCGTATTTGGCTTTTTCCGAATCCGATCTTGAGGTAAGCACAATTGGCACCGCCGCCCCAAGGATGATTGAAGCAACATTTGCCTTCGCAAAGAAAACAAGCGATTTATAGAGCACGTTGCCAACTTCGATATCGGGCATCAGCAACAGATCTGTATCACCGGCAACTTCACTCCGTATTCCCTTATGCTTTGCGCTTTCGAGGCTGACAGCATTGTCGAACGCCAGTGGACCGTCTATTATGCAGTTCTTTATCTGGTCGCGCTGGTTCATTTTCGAAAGCAGGGCGGCATCGAGGGTGGCTTCCATATTCTCGTTTACCATTTCCACTGCCCCAAGCACAGCCACCTTTGGCATTATATAGCCAAGCCGTAGAAGGCATGCCACCGAATTATTAACAATCGCAATCTTTTCCTGGAGGTTTGGAGCAATGTTCATTGCCACATCTGTTACGGCAATCACCTTGTGATAGGTCTCCACCTCGAAAAGTGCTATGTGTGAAAGCAGATTGCCGGTACGGAGTCCCCATTCCTTATTCAGCACTCCTTTAAGCAATGTGGATGTTCCGATTTTACCTTTCATAAGAATATCAGCTTCCTTAGAGCTGGTCATTCTTACTGCTACCTCAGTTGCTTTGTCGGGATCGGGTTCATGAATGATCGTAAGGCCCGAAATATCATAATTACTGTCCTGGCAAATGTTTTCAATACCGGTCTTGTCGCCGATTAGTATGGGCTCGATAATACCGGCCTGCCAAGCCTTCAGGACAGCGCCAAGCGAATGATTGTCCTGTGCCGCTGCGAGCGCCAGTTTCTTCTTTTTTCCGCCAAGAATGAGACGATTGAGATCACCCAGAGTTTTCAGCACCATGGGAATTATTATTAATTGTGATGAAGCCTTTTTTCCACGATCTCGCGGGTGTCGGAAGCAATCACGAATTCCTCATTCGTTGGGACGATCATTACGGTAACCCTCGAGTTATCCTTACTGATGACCAGCTCTTTTCCTCTAGCCCCCTCGTTTTTCTTCCTGTCGAATTCCAGTCCGAGGAATTCCATATCCTTACAGATACTCTCCCTTGTTTCCCAGGCATTTTCACCGATTCCGCCAGTGAATATGAGCAGATCCACGCCTCCCATGGCAGCCGCATAAGAACCAATATATTTTTTGACCCGGTAATCGTACATTTTCAGAGATAATAATGCACGTTCATCGCCCTCGGCAGCTGCGGCTTCCACCTCCCTCATGTCAGACGAAATTCCTGATATGCCAAGAACGCCGCTGTGCTTGTTGAGAAGAGTGTTGAGCGAGGCAAAATCGATTTCTTCTTTTTCCATTATCAGGGTCAGGGCGCCTGCATCGACGTCGCCGGACCTGGTCCCCATTATCAGTCCCTCAACGGGCGTAAGACCCATTGATGTGTCGAGCGACTTCCCGTCCTTTATTGCAGTGATGGATGCCCCGTTGCCAAGATGACAGGTGATTATTTTTTTCGATTTGTAGTCAACATTCAATATTTCACAGGCCCTTTGCGAAACATAGCTGTGGCTTGTGCCGTGAAATCCGTACCTTCTTATCCCATACTTCTTGTATAATGAATAAGGAAGGGCATACATGAACGAGTAATTGGGCATTGTCTGATGGAAGGACGTGTCGAACACACCTACCTGGGGAACATCAGGCAGAAGATTCTTCATGGCGTAGATACCCTTGAGATTGGCAGGGTTATGAAGCGGCGCAAGGCTTGAGCAGTCTTCCACAGCCTTTATCGTAACATCATCGAGATAGCAGCTTTCCTGGAATCTTTCACCTCCGTGTACAAGCCTGTGACCGACAGCGTTTATCTCATTGAGACTCTTCAGAACGCCGCGTTTCTTGCTTATCATCATTCCGAGAAGATACTCAATGCCGGTCTGGTGATCGAGTATTTCGCCTTCGAGTTTTACCTTATCGCCGTCGAATCGTTCATTTTTAAGAAAAGAACCCTTCAATCCGATCTTCTCGACGATTCCTTTTGTGAGAACGACGGCAGTGGCCATGTCGAAGAGCTGATATTTAATTGATGAGCTTCCGCAGTTAAGAACTAATATTTTCATTATTGAATTTTTTAAAACTGGAACATTTATTATTAATCTCAGGCCTGCAGAAATGAGTTCTTCCCAACCTTCACACCATCCTTGTTATACTCATAAAATCCCCTGCCTGTCCGCCTTCCCCAGTTATTTGCACGTACCAGCTTCTTAAGAAGAGGAGATGATTTGTACTTAACTTCGCCGAATTCGTCATAAAGATTCTCGCACCAGCGCAGAATTTTGTCGAGGCCGATCTTGTCAGCCATCTCGAAGGGGCCAAGCGGAAGGCCATAACCCACCCTCATTGTAAGATCGATATCCTCCATTGAACCCACACCTTCCATCAGTATTTCGCATGCCTCGTTGATAAGGGGAACGAAGAGACGGGTGCTGATAATTCCGGGTGATTCCTTCACTGCAACCACCTTTTTACCGATAAGCTGGGCAAATTTCACTGTGTTGTCGTATGTCTCCTGCGATGTGTAGAGGCCTTTCACTACCTCGACAACTCTTGCGTCGGCCTCGGGGGTGAGGAAGTGAAAACTAACGCAACGATCCTTATGTTCAAGCTCAGCAGTGAGTTCCGTTATTACGTGAGTGGAGGAATTCGTTGCAATTATCGCGTTCCTGCTGACGTTATTTTCAATGTTCTTAAGGATCTCGGCTCTTATTTCATGTGTCTGCTCACGCTTCAGCGATTTTACCGCTTCGATAACTATATCGCAGCCGTTGAAATCCTTATAATCGGTCGTTCCTTTAATTCGTGATAATATTCCCAGCTTTTCGGAGTTAGTCATACCCCACCTTTCTATCATCATATCGAGCTCACGCGCAAGTTCGGCATAAGCCTTGTCTATTTTTTCCCTTGTCAGGTCGAGTATAATGACATCCATTCCCCTGGAACTTATCATCCTAGCAATGTTCTGTCCCACAGACCCTGCTCCCACTATGCCCACCTTAGAAAAAAGTGTTTTGGGCCTGGTATCTTTCGACAAACCATAATCCTCAAGCTTCTCGCTGCTATTATCTGCCATAAAATTCTATATAAAATGCGTTTTAATTTGCTATGTCATTACTTTACGCTTTACGCTTTACGCTTTACGCTTTACGCTTTACTCTTTACGTTTTACGCTTTACGCTTTACGCTTTTACTTTCTGCTTCCTGCGGCCTGATTCGATGTTATGGCTATCATGCTGACTATGTCGCTCACTGAACATCCACGTGAAAGGTCGTTGATAGGTGCAGCCATTCCCTGGAGAATGGGGCCTATAGCTTCAGCATGAGCGAGCCTCTGAACGAGCTTGTATGCTATGTTGCCAGAATTCAGATCAGGAAAAATAAGAACATTCGCCTTACCTGCAATGTCACTGCCCGGAGCCTTACTTTTTCCGATTGCCTCAACAAGGGCGGCATCTGCCTGCAGCTCGCCATCGATCTGAAGACCCGGAGCCATTTCCTTAGCAATCTTAGTAGCATTTACAACCTTATCGACCATCTCGTGTTTTGCACTTCCTTTGGTCGAGAAGCTGAGCATTGCAATTCTTGGTTCAAATCCTGCGATGGCGCGGGCGGTGTGTGCAGAAGCGACAGCAATCTCTGCCAGTTCCTTATCTGTAGGATTGGGATGAACAGCTCCGTCGGCAAAAACTATGATGCCATTCTCGCCAAAGTTTTTGTCCTTCAGAATCATTATGAAAGCGCCGGAAACAACTGAAATGCCGGGAGCGGTCTTGACATACTGGAAAGCAGGCCTTAAAACATCTCCTGTTGCATGGTCGGCTCCTGATACTTCACCATCGGCATCACCGCACTTGATCATCATCACACCCAGATAGAGCGGATCTTCGATCAGTTTAGCTGCTTGTTCCCGGGTTAGTCCCTTGCTTTTCCTCAGCTCCACCATTGTATCGATATACTGCTCCTTTTTCTCGTGTTTGAGGGGATTTACTATAAGCGCTTTTGAGAGGTTTTTGAGACCATGTTTCGAAGCATTCTCCTTTATCTGCTCAGGATCACCAATAAGAATGATCCTTGCCAGACCGTCTTTTATGGCTTCATCGGCAGCCTTGATATTTCTTTCCTCATATCCTTCGGGAAGCACAATGCGCATGTTTTGTTTTCTGGCATTTTGTTTGATGCTCTCTAATAATTCCATTGTGTATCAGTAATTTAAAAAGTTCGAAAATCTGCCATAAATGTACAAAAAAAAAGTTGAGCTAAACAATTTGAAAAAACATGATTAATGTCAGTAGAGACAATTCAGGCCTTGTCTCTTCAATACATCCAGGGCCACGCAAACGTTTTATTAACGTTAAGAAAACACATGCGTTGTCTTTACAATTTCATACTTTTGCAGCTTCATTGGATACATTATGAATGATGATCTGCACATACGCTTAAAAAGACTTTCGGATGAACTTGAAGGAGATCTCCGTTTCGATGATACAACCAGGACTATCTACTCCACTGATGCTTCGGTTTATAAAGAAGAACCGGCGGCTGTTGCATGGCCAAGGAATGAATCCGATATAAGAAAGCTGATCCGATTCGCCAGGAGTGAGAAGCTGAATATTACTGTCAGGGCTGCCGGGACATCTCTGGCAGGGCAGGTTGTCAGCAGCGGAATTGTCGTTGATATCTCGAAGTATATGAAGCAGATACTCGAGATCAACAAGGAAGAAATGTGGGTCCGGGTTGAGCCCGGGGTCGTTCTCGATGAGCTTAACATGAAGCTCAAAGAATACGGTTTGTTCTTCGGGCCTGAGACTTCCACCTCCAATCGCTGCAACATAGGTGGAATGGTGGGAAACAATGCCTGCGGGTCGCACTCTGTTGTTTATGGTTCCACCCGTGATCATACTCTTGAGATCAGGGCAATTCTCAGTGATGGCTCAACAGCTGTTTTTGGTCCGGTTGACAAGGCTGCATTCGATAAGAAATGCACTGAAGCTAATCTTGAAGGCAGCTTATACAGGAATATCGGAAAAATACTCAATGAGGAAGCCAACAGGAAGAGCATCCGTGAGGAATATCCCCATCCTGCAGTTCCAAGGAGAAACACCGGCTATGCGCTTGACATGCTTCTTGACACTGATGTCTTCACCTCTTATTCTGAAAAGAAATTCAACTTCAGCAAGCTTCTGACAGGTTCCGAAGGAACATTGGCAATTGCAACAGAGATCCGGCTTAACCTGGTTCCTTTGCCGCCTTCAAATAAAGCCCTTGTCTGCGTTCACCTTAAAAAAAGGAACGATGCCTTCCGCGCCAACCTTATCGCTCTTAAACATGGCCCTTCAGCCGTTGAGATGATGGATGACAGAATCCTCAGGCTTACCGAAGAAAACATAACACAGAGAAAGAACAGGTTTTTCCTCGAAGGCAACCCCGGATCAATACTGATAGTCGAATTTGTCAGAAAAAGTGCTGAAGAAATCGATGCTGCCGCAACAGCAATGATATCTGAGATGAAGGCTGCCGGATATGGCTATGCGTACCCGGTTGTAAAAGGAAAGGATATTTCAAAGGTATGGGATCTGAGGAAAGCCGGGCTTGGAGTTCTTTCAAACATGAAGGGTGACGGCAAGCCTGTAACCCTCATGGAGGATACAGCGATCAACGTGGAAGTGCTTCCGGAATATATGGAAGAGATCGAGGATATGCTGGCTTCGCATGGGAAGGAGGCAGTTTTCCATGCACACATAGGCACAGGCGAGTTGCATATCAGGCCGGTGCTGAACCTGAAGGACCGGGATGACGCTGATCTTTTCAGGACGATGGGTCTTGAAACGGCTAGGATTGTAAAAAAATACAGGGGATCGCTTAGCGGCGAACATGGCGATGGCAGGTTGAGAGGAGAATTCATCCCATTCATGCTCGGTGAAAATAACTATTCGCTTATAAGGAGTGTCAAGGAATGCTGGGATCCTGAATATATCCTCAATCCCGGAAAGATTATCGACACCCCTCCCATGAACACATTCCTGAGGCACGAGCCCGGTACTCCCACCGCACAGATAGAGACTCTGTACGATTTCAGCTCCAGCGACGGCATTATAAGGGCTGCCGAAAGATGCAACGGATCGGGCGATTGCCGCAAATCAGCAATAATAGGTGGTATTATGTGTCCGACTTACATGGCCACAGGCGATGAGGACAAAACTACCAGGGCACGTGCGAACGTGGTTCGCGAGTTCCTTAAGAAAGAAGACCCATGGGATCATAAGGAAATATATGATGTTCTCGATCATTGCATCGGGTGCAAGGGATGCAAGTCTGAATGCCCTTCGAATGTCGATATGGCTAAGCTTAAATCTGAATTCCTTCAGCACTGGTATGACAGGCACGGAATCCCATTCAGAACAAGAATGATCGCCTATATAGCCGTTTTCAATCATCTGGGATCATACCTGCCTCCGGTCTACAACTTCTTCCTCGGAAACGAGGTTACTTCAGGTATTATTAAAAAGGTTACAGGATTTGC
>JBLNAO010000409.1:0-4002 GCA_050259395.1 Chloroflexota bacterium | reverse complement strand
TTATTTCTCCCGTACAACCGCCTCCGAAGCTGAGAACAGCATCTTTCATGCATGCTTTGTTTATGCTGTAGATGTCTTCTGCGGAAAGCTTGAATCCTTTCTCCTGCATCAGTTTGATGTTATATTTTTCAATCAGAAGAGGGATCCACATTCCTTCATCGGCACGAATGTTGCCTGCAAACAGAATCGTTATTAATATCCAGGAAATCAATATTTTACTTTTCATATTTTGATAAAATTATTTGTGCTGCTGTAGAGACAATGTATGTGTAGATGAACTATAATTACATCTATGCGATATTATTTTCGTTAATAATTTTTTTCAATTCTGCATATAATCTCTGTACCGGCAAACCAACCACATTGAAATACGAACCATCAATATGGCTGCAGGCAATAATGCCTATCCACTCCTGGATGCCATATGCACCCGCTTTGTCGAAAGGTTTATACTTTTCGGCATAGAATCTTGTTTCCTCCTGAGTCATTTTTTCAAAAGTGACTTTCGTCGATTCAGAAAATGTGACCTCTTTACCCATGGCAACAATCGATACTCCTGTTATTACCTCATGCGTATTTCCTGATATCTCTTCAAGCATTTTGACTGCATCTTCAAGGTCCACCGGTTTACCCAGAACCTGGTTATCGCACCATACAACAGTGTCGGCAGTTATTATAATTTCATTTTCAGAAATTTCATCTTTGAACGATTGCGCTTTATGAAAGGAAATATGTTCTGCAATCTCCCTGCCCGAAAGGTGGTCCGGGTACGATTCATCAAATTCCCTGATCACCACGTCGAATTTCAGGCCCATCTCTCTCAAAAGCTGTTGCCTTCTCGGTGACCGTGATGCCAGGATTATCCTGTACGTGTTGAGCTTGTCTATTATCATGATCAATAGAGATCGTAGGTAAGGATCACTTTAACCACCACTGCGTATAGGATACCGGCAAGCATAACAATTTTCATCAGGTTGCTGGCACTATGGAGATTTTCTCTGGTGCTGCTTCGTTTTAACCTGAAAAGAACAAAAAGCATTGGAATGACTACTGTTGCTGAAATATATGTCAGGGTTATCAGATCCTGCACATAGAAATACCAGACAAGGTAGAGTAGCGCTATGGTTAGTATTATTAAAGCGCCTGCCACGATCTTGGACGTCTTGATTCCAATCACTACAGGCACGGTATTGCGGCCATAAGCAATATCACCGTCAAAATCCTCTATGTCTTTGATTATCTCCCTTGTAAGAGTTGTAAGAAATGCAAAGACAGCGAACGCTCCCGGCCAGTACATCACGAAATCGATATCAGGTTCAGTAATTGAATTTGCCGCATAGAACTGGTAGAGGGCCGGCCATTCAAAGATCGCCACAAGCATTGGCACGGCTGCGGTAAGCACTGCAACAATAAGATTACCAATGAGAAACTGTCTCTTGTAGCTGGCCGAATAAAAATAAAGCAATCCGGAAACGATCAGGAATAAGGCGCCCATCATGAAGTACCTGGCACGCCATGAGATATAAAATCCTATGGCAATTCCTATTGCATTGAGTATGAGATGCCACAGCATGGCACTCCTCCTGGGAATTTTTGTACCGACAATAACTTTGCCCCTGTTTATCAGGTCAGTTTTAATATCGAAATAATCATTAATGACATATCCGCCGGCAGTGATCAGAACTGTGGCCAGGACAAGAAGAATGAAGTCATACAAAGGAAACTGAAGTTTCATGGCCAGCTCCTGGGTAGGATTACTGCGGAGTATTACTCCAATTTTACTTACAAGAGGCTGGAGAACAGCATATCTGATCAGAATCATGGTAAGGGCTACCATTACCAGGTTCCGCCATCTTGCGAGGACGAAAAAATCTTTTAAGCTACCAGGTGAAAGCATCGGAATCCATCCATTTATTATGAAGTCTCATTACCTGTTCAATTACATCCCTTACACAACCTTCCCCGCCTTTTTTGTCGGAAATATATGAAGATATTTGCCTTATTTCGCTATCGGCATCCGACGGGCAAACAGGAATTCCAGCAATTTTCATCACTTCGAAATCGGGAATGTCATCGCCCATGTATAAAACATCCGGGCTGCTGAGGTTGTGCTTCTCCAGAAATGAATTGAAGTGTGAAGTCTTGGCCTTACAATTCAGGTAAATATCCTTAATCCCAAGGAGTTTAAGCCTGCGGAAATATTCTTTCGAGCTGCAGCCTGAAATAACACCGATGTGGTAACCTTTTTTCACGGCCAGCTGAAGTGCATATCCATCACGCAGATTTATTGTACGATTCGGAACCCCGAAAGTGTTAAGGTTGATTGTCTGGGTCGACAGCACCCCGTCTATGTCAAAAACAAAAGCCTTTACCCTTGCAAGATCCTCTTTAAAGTTAGTCACTGGTTCTATTTTTGTAATACTCTATAATTGATTGTGTAACAGATGTATATAACTGTTTGAATTCCGGGTTGGATGAAAGCAGTGAGAGCTGCTTTTCAATTGTGATTGTATCGTTTCTAAAGGCCGGGCCTGTTTGTGATCTTTCCGGTCCCTGTTCCAGAGCTTTTGACAAGGTTTCCCTTACCAGCGGTTCAAGAATGTTCATCTGAAATCCTGCGTTCCGGACGATTTCATTTCCGGCCGTTAGCATGTGATTTGTAAAATTACATGCAAATACGGCAGCGAGATGAATCATTCTTCTGTGTTCCGTATCCGTGAAAAAAATCTTATCACTGAGGGTTGAAGCAACTTCAAAAAGGACCTTGCAGGTCTCCTCATCGGCAGATTCAAGAAGAAAAGGGACTTCAGTGAAGTTAATACTCCTGCCGGCAGAAAAGGTCTGAAGAGGATAAAAAACTCCTTTCTTCCTGATCTTTTCAGGAAAAACATCTGTTCCATAACTTCCTGCAGTATGAGCGACAACGACGTTTCTGTCGCATTCTATGCCATTCAGCACATTCTCCAGCGTGTTATCAGGTACGGCCACAATGATCAATCCTGTGGTTTCAGGGAAAATGAGATTTTGCGACCACATGGCTGAAACTGAACCGGCAAGTGATTCTCCGTTTTTTTCAGTTCTTGAAACCACCATATCGACAGTATACCCTGACCTGTAAAGCTCTTTGCAAAGGCTGGCAGCAACCCTTCCGGCCCCGGCAAACGATATGTGAGGTTTGTCCAATGAAGAATTTTTCAGAAAGATACAAAATTAGTCTCTTTCCGGGACATGCTTTAGCCAGAGATTGGCTGCTTACTCGGCAGGTTGTGCTTTTTCTTTTCCGTAAAGGTCTGATCCAACATCAGTTACCTGGATCTGGTAAACCTTGTACATTGAAGAGTAGTAGGAGTAGTTGCTGGACTGATAAAGGAAGTTGCATTCCCAGAAAGCCTGTCCCGATACAAGAAGAATATCGCCTGATTTTGCATCGGCCAGTTTTGGGAACATTTCGCCCGGGTTACAGAAATAATAGGTTGCATAAGGATTGCCAACAATTGTGAAATAGATATTGGATCCAGTCTCGTTAAAATAAACATTTGCCTGTTCCCTGTTGAGAGTGAAAAGGGCATCGCCATTGCAACCGCATTTCTCCTGTTTCCTGCAATCCGTTATGGTGAAAACAGGGGCAACCATTATTAGTATTACAAGGAGTTTTCTTAAAATCCTGACTCTCATTTCGGGCATTTTTCACGTATTGTTGTAAAACGCAGCAAAGTAACCGATTATTTCGGGGAAATGCAAATTTGTCTTCAGTTGGACCTCTCCCTCTGAATCTCCCTCTCCCGGGGTGAGAGGGAGACAATTGTGGATGGAATGGTTACTTCATGTCTCAATTTATTCTCATGATGAGAAAATTTCCCCCTCCCACTCGGGGGAGGGGGCCAGGGGGGAGAGGCCGCTTTTTAGCAACAAAAAACCCTTCTTCACTTTCGCAAAGAGGGGTTTTAAGCAAATGATTTATAATTGTTTACGCCTGGGCAGTTGGTCCGCCGAAATTCATCG
>JBLNAO010000408.1:0-4559 GCA_050259395.1 Chloroflexota bacterium | reverse complement strand
TCACCATTTTTCCTGCTGCATTTTCCATCCCTGACTGGTTCAGATACAGGTTGGCAAATCCAAAATAGAATGAAAGCGGGATGCAGACGAAAATTGCAGATATAAAGAATATAAGGTATGGCCTGTTTTTGAAAAGCACGAGTGCATCGATTCCAAGAATGGCGCGGGCCGATGCCTTTTCCTTTGCCTGTGGTGGTGTGTCAGGCAGGAAGAAACAATATAGTGCCAGTGCAAATGAAACAATGGCGGCCATGTAGAATGTCAGCGGAGTTTTTTCTATGCCGAGGACGGCGATCATAAAGCCGGAAATAACCCATCCTACAGTTCCGAAAACCCTTACCACCGGGAATTGCTTGCCGGGGTCGCTCATCTGCCGGAATGCCACACTGTTAGAAAGCCCTATTGTGGGCATGTATGCGAGTGAATAGAGCAGGATGATCCAGTAAAACGCCGAATTGTTTTCGATTCGCGAGGCAAGAAAAAGGAGAACACCGCCGATAAGATGCAGAACTCCCATCACCCTTTGTGCTGCAAAGAAACGGTCTGCAACCATCCCTATGAAAAACGGCGAGATCATTGTTGCAATCGCAAGCGCACTGTATGCTGCTCCTATCTGGATACCGTTAGCTTTAAGCACCTCGCTCATGAATGTCCCCATTGTGACATACCAGGAGCCCCAGATATAATACTGGAAGAACATCATTACAGACAGGATGATGAAAGACTTTGTTTTCATAGATCGCGTTTTAGATTTTATTGTTAAAATATGATAGCCTTTATGGTTTTTAAAAAATGTTAAGTTAAAAAACTGTAATGAAAATTAAAAATTGTTAATTTCGCATCAGTATCACAGAGCAATTCAGATTCACCCTGGATTAAATTTTTAGATTAAAACTGAAAAAGTTCTTGTTTTCTTTATTATACCTTACTATATTTCGGTTTGTGATAACCGTAACCTGAATAATGTTCTTTGAATCATTGGTACCGGATAGTGAGTTTATAACTTTGACTTCTTAATAACCTTTTGTACAAATATTTAACCGGCTTGTGAATAACCCTTTGTTCTGTTTGAATGAAGCCGGAATTATTCAATTTCTTCAATTCAAAAAAACAACACCTCCTATATTTATTAACCTAACTAACAGTTTAACAGTATGAAAAAAACTCCCAACTACTTTTGGCTATTAAAGCCAATCGTGACTATTCTTCTGTTCTGTGGGGTGGCATTTACTGCTTTCCCACTGCCTGACGATCAACAAGTCAGGGTAACAGGAACTATTACAGATGAGTCAACGGGCGATGGAATGCCCGGTGTCAACATCCAGGTGAAAGGGACAAGCATCGGAGCCATATCCGATGAGAACGGACAGTTCACTGTCAATGCCCCTGACCGCAATTCAACACTCGTGTTTTCATTTATCGGTTACGTAACTCAGGAAGTTGCTCTTGAAGGTAAAACCACCCTCAATGTTGCAATGAAGAGTGAACTCACCGACCTTGACGAAGTTGTTGTTGTGGGTTACAGCACCCAGAAACGTGCAAACGTTGTAGGGTCTGTCACATCAATATCAGGTGCAAGCATTCAGTCCATTCCTTCTGTATCTGTTTCGACTGCTATCGCCGGCCGCCTCCCGGGGTCAGTTGTTATACAGGAAACCGGTGAACCCGGAAACCTTGGTGCAAGGATACTTGTTCGTGGCCGCAGCACCCTCGGTGGTAACCGCGCATCGAACGCATCTCAGACCAGGCCTCTTGTTGTTATCGACGGTGTACAGGGTCGTTCAATGGATGAAATAGACCCGAACGATATCGCATCTCTTTCAGTTTTGAAGGATGCCTCCGCTGCAATCTATGGATCAAGTGCAGCTAACGGTGTTATACTTATTACAACCAAGAGCGGTCAGGAAGGCAAACCCAAACTGAACTACCAGTTCTTCCAGGGTTTCATGACTCCGACTGTTATTCCCGATGTGACCAATGCAGCTGAATATGCCACAATGCTTACAGAATACCAGGTGGCAAACGGGAAAGCCAGATCCTATACGGATGCTGATATAGAGCAGTTTGCAAATCATTCTGATCCATGGGGACACCCGGATACAGACTGGTATGGCGACCTTATCAAGAACTGGACAACCACCTACAGGCACAACCTGACAATTGACGGAGGTGCTAAGGGAATGAATTACTATGTATCTATTGGTATGAAAGGTGACGAATCCATCTACAAACAGTCATCAACAAGTTATAAGCAGTACAACGTTCGCGCGAAACTCGATTTCCCGATCAACGACTGGTTGAAGACCGGTATCGAAACTGCAGGCTTCATGGTTAACAGGCTCTATCCTTATAAGAGCGCCGATGCAATCGTAGGTCAGTCTACAAGGCTTGTTCCCACACAGTGGTCATTCTGGCCAAACGGCCTGCCTGGTCCCGACATTGAATACGGTGACAACCCTGTTGTAACTTCCACATTCGCAGGTGGCAAGAACGATCAGAAAACATACAGGATGCTCAATACCTTCAGCGGAACCATAACCCCGCCGTTTGTAAAAGGACTTGCTTTGAACGGAAGCTTCAGCTTCGACCTTACCAACTATTATAATAAGGCATTCTATCAGCCATGGGTTCTTTACTATCCCAACAAGCAGGCTCCGATAGATCCTGTTACTCACCTCAACGTTGACAACCCTCTCACTCCGACACTCAGAGGACTTTCTTCTCCTCAGAACAACGAAAGGTATGACAGGACCATCAACCAGACAACCAACGTAAACGTCACCTATACCAAAAAATTCGGTGACCACAACATCTTCCTTTACGGAGGTTTTGAGCAGTACACCAATGACTATAACAGGCTTGAGGGATTCCGCCAGTATTATATCTCAACCCTTATCCAGACCATGAACGCAGGAGCTGACCTCGACAAGAACACTTCAGGTTACTCAACTATATACGCTCGTAAGTCATGGATCGGCCGTGCCACATACGACTATAAAGGGAAATATCTTGCTGAAATCCTCTTCCGTCGCGACGGTTCTCTTAAATTCCCGCCCGACAGCCGCTGGGGTAACTTCCCGGGCTTCCTTATAGGATGGCGTGCATCAGAGGAAGGTTTCTGGAAAGACAACATTGCCTTCATCAACTATTTCAAGCTGAGAGCATCTTATGGCCAGATGGGTATGGACCCGGGTGACCCGTTCCAGTACATGAACAAATTCGGACTTTCTTCAGGTATGGTGTTCGGTACCGGTACTTCGATCGAAACCACTGTAGGTCCACCGAGTGTTGCAAACCCAATAATAACATGGGAAACCCAGACAACTCAGAACATCGGGTTCGATTCAAAGTTCATGGCTGACCTCTTCCACCTGAATTTCGAATACTTCTATAATAAAAGGGAAGACATTCTTGCTTCCAGGGATGCATCCGTTCCTAACTTCACCGGACTTTCGCTCCCGAGCGAAAACATTGCCAGGGTTGATAACCAGGGTTATGAAATCGACTTTGGGGTTCATAAGAACATAACCTCAGATCTGCGCATCGACGTATCTGCAAACTACAGCCACAACCATAACGAGGTTGTATTTAAGGATGAACCCGAAAGGGCAATGCCATGGCAGAGAGAAACAGGCCACCCCTATGGTTCATGGCTGATGTATGATGCAATCGGAATATTCGCCGATCAGGGTGAACTCGATTCATATCCTCACTGGTCAAACGCAAAACCAGGCGATGTTAAATTCAGGGATGTATCAGGTGACGGCAAGATCAACGGTGACGACAGAATCCTGATCGATAACGTTGACGCTCCTGAAAATTACTATGGAGTCAACCTCGATGCAACATGGAAGGATTTCACTCTTACAGTACTTGTCCAGGGCCAGGGTAAATACCTGAGATTCAACCATTACGATGAAAGACGCGGTGAGGCAGGCAACTACTTCCAGTGGACCTACGACAACAGGTGGCAGAAGGAAGGTGACGTCACAGACGTAGCCAGGGCATTCAACAGGAATGACTACTACTGGGCTCACGCTGTGAACATGAGCACATACTGGCTCGATAACGTTGCTTATACAAGGCTGAAGAACGTGGTGCTTACCTATAACATACCAACCAAACTTTACAGCAAACTTGGTATCTCAAGAGCAAGCGTCTACTTCTCAGGAAACAACCTGGCACTGCTTTATTCAGCAACCAAGAAGTTCGACCCGGAAGTGAACGGTGCCGGAGTATATCCTGCCATGAAGACATTTGCATTTGGCGCAAACGTATCCTTTTAATTAACAGGCAAATTCAAAAAAGTGAAATATGAAAAAAGTATTTAATATATTATTCGCGACGGGCGTGCTGCTGTTAATGGGTACATCGTGCACCGATGTTCTCGATAAACAGTCAGTCGACTCTTTTAACCAGGATGTCGTTTTCGCCGACGTAAACGTCGTAAAAGCCTACCTGGGTAAATGTTATGACAGGATGGGAGGCAACACAGACAACGGTGTTCTCGGAATGCGCGAGGACCTGCTTTCATCCGGAACGGACCAGACACTTTGTAT
>JBLNAO010000407.1:0-2782 GCA_050259395.1 Chloroflexota bacterium | reverse complement strand
GGATTCATTTCCTGACTATTCCGTAAAAAATCACATCGAGGATTGCATTCAGCCTTGCCTCGATGTTTTCCTCTTTCCTTTTCCAGAAAAGAGGCACTTCAACACCTTTCAGTGTTGTCTGGATGGCCATTGCCGTATATTCGCTGTTTTCAACATTAAAGATCTTCTTCCGTGCCCCGTCGTAGAGAATAAGTCTCAGGATAGCCAGCTCTTCCCTGTCGTACTTCGCACGTACATTTTCTATGAATTCGAAATGATCGAGGTTCTTGTCAAAAATTGCATTGTAATAATTCGAAAGCTTCTGAAAAGCCTTCATCCTCACAAAGACATAATTTTTCATCTTATCCTGAGGTGATTCGACAGATTTGATGGCAGTTGTGAGTGCATTTCTGAGCAGGTTGGCTTCATTCAATACAACAGCTTCGAAGATTGCTTCCTTACTTTCATAATAATAGTAAATTGAACTCTTGCCCATCTTTAAAGCCCTGGCAATCTCATCCATGGAGGTCCTCCTGAAACCATACCGGCTGAAGATAAGTCCTGATGTTTCAATAATTTTTCTCCTGAGTTCCTCCTTATCAACCATGACCCTTTGTTTTTATTGAAACAAATATAAAAAGTTATTCGAATATTTTGGTCGAAAATTCCAATCTTCGTTTTATAACACTTTATTCTGTATTTTTATCATTCTTATTGACTTTCCATTTTTCATTTTTCATTTTTCATTTTGTCTTCTACTCCTGTCTTCTGTCTTTAATTTTGTCATTCACTTTTGTCTCCTTACTTTTGTCTTTTATCTTTCATAGTTTGTCTTTTGTCTTTATGCTCAAATGCTTGTAAATAAAAAACACTATAAAACAATCTGGCTCGATGAGAATGATAATACGGTTATCAGAGTCATAGACCAGAGAAAGCTCCCGTTCAAGTTTGAAATAGCAGAGCTTCGTTCGACTGAAGATGTTTATGCAGCCATCGACGGGATGGCAGTCAGGGGAGCCCCGCTTATCGGAGCAGCTGCCGCTTTTGGCATCTATCTTTCCACACTTGAGATAAATTCACATACAAATATCCGCGATCATGTCTCGAATGCTGCACGTTATCTTGCATCATGCAGGCCTACTGCGGTGAATCTGTCGTGGGCAGTAAATCATTCATTGGCAAAGCTAAACTTCAACGATCCTGTGGAATTAATCTCGGAGGCAGCCCTTAACACAGCCCTGGAAATATGCGAGCTGGAAACGGAGAATTGCAGGAAGATAGGTATTAATGGCCTGAGGCTGATTGAAGACATAGCCGCAAAAAAGAATGGCGAAACGGTGAATATCCTCACCCACTGCAATGCAGGATGGCTTGCCTGCATAGATTACGGTACCGCAACTGCCCCGGTGTACATGGCAAAAGAGAAGGGCATAAAAGTCCATGTGTGGGTTGACGAGACCAGGCCGAGAAACCAGGGTTCAAAGCTTACGGCATGGGAACTGGGGGAAAACGGAATTCCTTACACTCTAATAACCGACAACACCGGCGGTCACCTCATGCAGCACGGCATGGTTGATCTTGTCCTGGTTGGGTGCGACAGGGCCACCAGGCAGGGAGATGTCGCAAATAAGATCGGCACTTACCTCAAAGCTCTTGCAGCAAATGATAATAATATCCCCTTTTATGCCGTTATCCCTTCAACTTCAATAGATTTCAGCATCAGCGACGGAGTGAAAGAGATTGTTGTAGAAGAACGCGATCCTGCTGAAGTAACAGAAATAACAGGCTGGTCAGACGGTGAGATCAAGACTGTGAGGATATGTCCTGAAGATGCAATTGCAGCCAATTACGGGTTCGATGTAACTCCTTCCCGGCTTATAACCGGTATTATCACCGAGAATGGAATATGCAGCGCGAGCGAGGAGGGTTTAAAAGAATTGTTTCCTGAAAAATTCATAGACTGATATGGGAGGGTTTGTCAAATTCAATTGTCACTGGACCCAATCGGGCCCGGTAGTGTCGGACGAACAGTATGAAATTATCAATTCCTGGAGGGAGGTGCTCTACAACATGGACCTCATAGGCGCTTATGAGAATGGCGTCGGTTTCGGCAACATAAGCATGCGACTTGGCAACGGTCACCAGTTTGTGATAACCGGTTCTGCCACCGGAGAGATACCCGAGCTCGAGCCCGGACATTATGTTAAAGTGAATTCGTTCAACATCGACGATAATGCCGTACAGTGCATTGGTCCGCTCAAAGCATCGTCGGAGTCGCTCACCCATGCAGCCATCTACCAGGCCGATCGCGGAGTAAATGCCGTTGTTCATGTTCACAGCTTTGAACTATGGAGCGACCTCATTCACAAGGTTCCCACTACAAATCCCGGAATGGACTACGGAACTCCCGATCTTGCAAATGACATACTCAGATTGTTTAAAGAATCGGATGTCTACGAAAAGAGAATAATCATTATGGCTGGCGACAGGTCCGGTATACTGACTTTTGGCCAGGATCTGGATGAGGCTGTCAATATCCTGATGGAATACCTGAAGAAAGAAGAATGATTAAAGCCGGCATAATAGGAGGTTCCGGACTTGAGAACCCGGAGATACTCAAAGGTGCTTCGGAGACTATAATCGAAACACCGTACGGGCTGCCTTCTTCGCCATTGCTTGAAGGGAAGCTCGGAGATACCGGTGTTGTAATATTATCCAGGCATGGCAGATCGCATACAATCACTCCATCGAAGGTAAACAACAGGGCAAACATCTGGTCACTAAGGGAAGCGGGGTGCACCCA
>JBLNAO010000406.1:0-2735 GCA_050259395.1 Chloroflexota bacterium | reverse complement strand
CAGGCCGGTGGCTTTCACGTTTTTTGGCATGGGCATCATCGTGATTGTTTTTTATCCGCTGTTCACGAAGATGGAGGAATGGGTAAAAATGATCTCGACGAGGTTCATCAAGACAGGCAAGAATGTTGGCGGGAAGTACCTTGGATTATTCCTTGCATTTCTCGCAGCCATGCTGCTGCTGTTCTATTTCTACGCCAAAATGTGGTATAAAATCGATTTTGGACACGCGCTGGTGAATGGAGAAATAACTAAGTATCTGTAATTTAGTAGGTTACCTCAACCCATACAGGCAGATGATCCGAAGCCACGGGTTCCTGTTCAACAATTGTTTTCAGAGTCTTGTAAGTCACCCCGGCCATTTTAAGGCCCAGGATATAATCGATGCACCTGTTTGGATTGTTCGATGGTATTGTCGGGGCTGAAGTATTATTCAGGATGTTCCAGTCATTCCCGATGTTCTTTATAACTGTTGATTCCGGAACGGCATTCAGGTCACCTGCAAGAAATACAGGTTTTGTATAATCTTTAAAAGCATTGTTCAGCTGGTTTACTGAGGCGAGCCTGTCTGCTTCCGTAAGCGAAAAATGTGTACATGCCATAACGATTTTATCAAGCTCCACAATCAACAGGCTGCGTGGTTCTTCCTTTCCCGGAAGAGGGATGCGTTTCCAGCTAACAGGCTTTTCTTTTGTCAGTATTCCTATCCCGTATTTACCTCCCTGGTAATCGATCGAAGCTCCATAAGTCTTATACGTTCCGGTCATCTTTGCGAGCTCATTAAGCACAACAATGCCTTTACTCCTCTGTGTCGCACTGTCCAGCTCCTGGAGGGCGACTATATCAGGATTTACCCTGTTAATCACATCGGCCACTCTCTGGTAATTGACAACGCCGTCCATGCCGATGCAATTTTTAACATTATAGCTTAATACCTTAATATGTTCCGGCTCCGTATTATTCTTCGTGTCTTCACAGGCGCCCGCCCAGGTTATAAATGGCAAAACAATGACAGACAGGCTCAATAATCTGGTTTTCATATGATACAAAAATTTGAAATTTAAGATAAAAGACAAAAGGCAAAAGACAAAAGTAATTTTATCTTCTTTCAAGGCCTTATTATCGTCCCGTCCCCCTTCCTTACTGTCCAGTTCGACTTTGTCCCGATAGGATACTTCGCCGCTTCCTTCTCGTTGATATCAACACCAAGGCCCGGTGCTTCATTGATGTACATGTACCCATCCCTGTACGTCTGGCAACCGGGGAATACAGCCTGAGCCTTTTCGCTCCAGAAATGTGATTCCTGTATGCCGAAGTTCCACACTGCAAGGTCGATATGGGCGTTGGCTGCATGACCAACCGGTGAAACGTCACCCGGACCATGCCATGCAGTTCGCACATTGAACCATTCACCAAGCCTTGCAATCTTCATGGCAGGAGTTATTCCCCCAAGCTGCGAAATATGGACCCTGATGAAATCGAACAGCCGTTCCGCCATGTAATCCCTGAACTCATTTATATTGTTGAAAAGCTCGCCCATTGCAATGGGGACCATTGTTGCTGTTCTCAGCTGTTTGAACCACAGCATGTTCTCAGGTGAGAAAGGATCTTCGATGAAGTAAGGCCTGTATTCTTCCAGGGCCTTTATCATGTTAATGGCGTCAATGGGTTCGATACGCTCATGTATGTCATGGCAAAGCTCTATTTCCTCACCGCATCTCTGCCTCACAACCCTGAACATCTCGGGCACCCGCCTTATGTAGGTCCCCTGGTCCATGAACTGATCCGATGGTATTCCAAAACCTGCAGTTCTGAAGTCAGGTTCTTTAGGCATCGTGCCAACTCCTCCATAGCCGCCCTGCTGTATCCTTACATGCCTGAATCCCTGTTCCATGAACTTCTGGACATTTTCGGCAACAGCCTCCGGGGTGGCTCCGCTTGCGTGGGCGTAACAATCCACTGCTATCCGGCATTTTCCGCCGAGAAGCTCGTAAACAGGCATATTGGCACGTTTCCCTTTGATGTCCCAAAGGGCTTCATCAATACCGCTTATTGCATTGTTAAGCACCGGACCATTCCGCCAGTAGGAGCTCACAAACGCCGATTGCCACATATCCTCGATGTTGTCGGCATCCTTACCCACACAAAAATCTTTCAGATATTTTTCAATTGCAGTTATAACGGAAAACGCTCTCTGAGTGTAAGTTGCACATCCGAGACCGTAAAGACCCGGCTCGCTGGTCTCCACCTTCACTATGATAAGATTGGATCCCTCGGGAGCCGTTGCTATCACCTTAACATCCGTGATCTTAAGCGGCGGAAGTCCTGACTTCCATTGAGGTGTTGACTGCTTTTCTGCTCTCTCCCGGGGTGAAGGAAAAAGACCCATCAAGCCTGCAGCCGACCCGGCCGAAAGCATCTTCAGCGCATTCCTGCGGTTTATGGCTGAAGGTTCGTTTGGTTTGTTCATAGGTATACTTTTTGGTTTTATGCTTTAGGTTTCATCCACGAAATTATCCTGTCGAAATTGTCAGGCAGTTTATAGTTTTTTATATGTTCTTCCAGATTTTCCCCGATGACATCTATTGCAGAAAGATCGGCATTTCCCAATCCCATCGAAACGCAATGATTCAGGTAACCTATGTTGCTGAAGTTAATTCCCATCAGCTCGACACCCACCCTGTCTGCAGCCAGCCAGTCCTGGCTCACAACACATACCTTATGCTCGACAGGAGTTC
>JBLNAO010000405.1:0-3560 GCA_050259395.1 Chloroflexota bacterium | reverse complement strand
AGTGTTTTTGGCAATTTCATTTACGATGTCTGCTTTAGTCATTTTTCGTGAAAGTTTTAAAATTCAACAAATTATTTCGAGTTATGCTTTTTTTCAACTGTGCAAATATAAAAATATTATTCATTCAAAACCGGAACACCAAAAAAATTTATTTCTTTATTAATGCCTAAATTCCAATGAAATAGCGTGGTCAGGACAATATTCCGCGACAAAAGTACAAGATTAAATTGAAAAAGAAAATTTTTCATAATTAATTGATATCTTGGATATTTAATAGTGGAAACCACACCTGTTGGAGAAAGGTGTTTTTTTAATAACTTTACTATTTTAATTTTTGGGTGTTAATTAATACGTAAGTGTATGTCAATCAATAAAGTAATCCTTGTGGGCAATGTCGGGAAGGATCCGGTTGTGAGATATTTCGACAAAGGAGTTGCCAAAGCAACCTTTCCCCTCGCAACAAGCGAAACATATACAAATCAACAGGGAGAAACAATTACTTCCACGGAATGGCATAACATAGTTTTATGGAGGGCTTTGGCAGAGGTAGCCGAAAAAACCATTAAAAAAGGATCACAAGTCTACATTGTTGGAAAAATAAAGACCCGCACTTATGTCGACAAGGATGGCGTGAACAAGTATATTACCGAAATACTTGCTGACACCCTCCTTCCTCTTGAGAAGAAACAGGCATCCTCAGGCACAGGATCTTTCCAGGGAACTGCCGTCAGGGAAACGCAGGGAAAAGGCGCGAGTACAGTTAATGAACCCGCCACAGGATACCAGGCGTCAGCTGATCTTCCGGGCGATGACCTCATCCCCGGCAATTCACAGAATGAGGACGATCTGCCTTTTTAGCAGACAAATAATCTTAAACTGAGTTGATCTTAGAATTTCAATCTTCGATATTGACATTTCTCTACCTTTCAGTAAATGCTGATAATCTGAACCTGATTATAGACATCGCTGTTCTTTCAGTGCTTTTCACAGGGTCAGCAGTTTTGTCTGCTTCCGAAGTTTCTTACTTCTCCCTTAAGCCCGAAGATATAAGGTCCCTGAAAACATCCAAAAGCAGAAATTCCAAAACCGCTCTTAAGCTTCACGACAACCCGGAAAAGCTTCTCAGTACAATACTGGTTGCAAAAAACACCTTTAACATCCTGTTCATTTTTCTGGCTGCAATTATTGCAATCAGACTCCTGGTTCCCGGATACGGCAATTTTCCTGTTTTCATCATTATAATGGCAGTCATAACTTTCACCCTTCTGCTTGCGGGTGAAGTACTGCCGAAATTTCTTGCATCGCGCAACAGAGTGGCAATTGTGATTGCGATGGCACCATTCCTGAATGTACTGAAATTTATTTTTAACCCTGTTACTTCCCTGATCAGCATTTACCCATTCCTTTTTCTTAGAAAGAGGATTGAATCAAATAATTATCAGGCCGCATCCGTAAATCAGGGAATCAACCAGGCAGCAATAATTGAAGATGAGAAAATTCTTCGGGGCATTGCAAATTTCGGCAACACCAATGTAAGTGCAATAATGGTCACAAGGATTGATGTTACATCAATAGACATAAAATCTTCCTTTGACAAAATCATTCCTGTAATAATTAACTCAGGATTCTCGAGAATTCCGGTTTACTCGGGATCTTTCGATACTGTAAGGGGAATTCTTTATGCCAAGGATGTCCTGCCTTTTGCCGGCAATTCCGCCAGCTTCAAATGGCAATCCCTGCTGAGACCCTCATATTTCGTTCCGGAAACAAAAAAAATCAACGACCTTTTAAAAGAATTCCAGGTAAAGAAAATCCACATGGCAATTGTTATTGATGAATACGGAGGGACATCGGGAATTGTTACTTTGGAAGACATACTTGAAGAAATTGTAGGTGAAATAACGGATGAGAGCGATGAAGAAGAAACCATGTTTCACAGAATTGATGAAACAAAGTATATTTTTGAGGGCAAAATATTGCTCAATGATTTCTGCAGGGTTTTCGGAATCGAGGAAGATGTATTTGGCGAAGTTAGAGGTGAATCTGAAACTCTGGCAGGCCTGATGCTTGAACTGGCCGGCGAGATTCCTCAAAAAGATCAGATTATAAGATATAACAATTTCATATTCAGGATAGAAGCGGTTGACAAGAGAAGGATCAGAGAGATACTTGTGGAACGGATAAATGAAAATGACGAAGCTGAAGCTTAATATACCGGTTTATGTGATCCTTTTTCTTTTCTTCACAGGATGCAGGGAGACTCCTGTTCCCAAACCAAAAGGTTACTTCAGGATAGACCTTCCTTTGAAGGATTATGTAAAGCTTGATCATCAAAAAAATATTCCGGAAATGCCTTTCACATTCGAATATCCGGCGTATGGCAACCTGTCGTTTGGATCGGAAGCTCCGGAAGAAGAAGGATGGTTCAATATTGAATTCCCTGCTTACAGGGCAGTTATCTACCTGACTTACAAACCGGTAAAAAATGATTTCGCGTCACTTATGGAGCAGACTTACAGGATGAATTATAAAAACCACATTCTGAAAGCCGATGCCATAGATGTAAAAGAATTCAATGACGAAAGCAAAAAGGTTTATGCGGTTTTGTACGATCTTAAAGGGAATACAGCCACCTCGGTCCAGTTTTACGCAACCGACAGCGTTAAGCATTACCTGAGAGGATCATTGTATTTCAACGCTGTACCGGATGCCGATTCACTGGCTCCTGTCATCAGGTTTTTCAGGGAAGATATCGTTCATCTTGTGGAGACACTCAGCTGGGATTAATATATTTGTTCGGATGGCCTGTATTACCAAACATTATCTCGACGAATTTTCAATACTCGGTGTATGGAAGATAGAGGAGGATATTGACATCCTTCTCGGCATGGTCGTCCTCGATAATGATGAGAAGAAGAAGTTCAAAGGTTTCAGCAGCAATTCGCGCAAACTTGAATTCCTGAGTGTCAGGGCATTGCTCTCCGAACTTATCGGGAAGGACGCGAAGATAGTCTACAATAAAAACAACAAGCCATTCCTTAAGGACGGATCAAGATTCATAAGCATTTCGCATTCTCACAAGCTTACTGCAATACTGCTCAGCACAAACGAAAAAGTGGGGATAGATCTCGAATATATGAGCACAAACATTGCCGCGCTTGCACTTAAGTTTCTTAACCGAAAGGAAAAAGTGGTGAAGGAACAGGAGGCAAAAAGGTATCATCTTTATATTCACTGGTGTGCAAAGGAGGCACTGTATAAGATTTGCGACAAGGAAGGGATCAATTTCAAGAAGAATCTCACCATAGCTCCTTTCCAGGTCGAGGAAGCAGGAGAAATTAAAGGGTCAGTGCATACTGACAAAATTAACGAGGAGTTCGACCTTCATTATTCAAAGTACGATAATTACGCAATTGTGTGGACTAAAAAGAAGCTATGACTGTGCCAGGATTTCCGGTAAAAAAAAGCATAGGCCTCCTCCTTGATCCGGACAAGGCTGAAGGAGACTCGCTCGATAAGATCATCCGGATTGCTGAGGATTGCCGTACTGATTATATACT
>JBLNAO010000404.1:0-3889 GCA_050259395.1 Chloroflexota bacterium | reverse complement strand
CAAGCGACTTAATTCAATTTTGATTACGCATCTGATCATACATCACATCAAAATTCTGCATTAAAGTTTTTGCATTCAGGCTGTCGGGTCCGTTCTCAATATATAATCTATAATTTTTCCTGGCCGTCTCCTTGTCCCCGGTAATCAGATAAATTTCTCCAAGCTCTCCGTATAATTTTGATGATTTTGGAAATAGTTCGAGTCCCATGTTTAAAACTGCAATTGCTTCTTCATAAGATTTAGCGCCGATGAATTCATTTCCAAGAATTGAAAAGACCTTCTCGGATAAATCATACTCTTCTGAATCTGATTTTATGTTGTTAAATAGCTTAATTGAGGCATCGATCCCATTCTGAATCAGGGAATTTTGAATCAGTTCTGCTGCAGATTTCTTTTGAACAGCTATCTGTGGTTCAAGAATAAAAATATAATCATGAGGAAGTATCGTATCAATTTTGACGAGTTCATAACCTGCAATTTTTGCACTTTTTTGAATCCGTTCATTTATAGTTGGAATTTTTGAGCCGGATTGAGATCTGTCTATGCCAAATTCCCGGTCAATCTCTTCGTCACGCGGGTCCAGTATAACCAGCTTTGATCCGGGTTTAAGGCTCTTTTTAAGATTTTTTAAAAGATTGTCCGGGTTTTCAATCATGTGGTATACTAATACCATTATAGCCATATCAAGCGAGTTGCTGGTGAATAATGGATTGTCCGGTTCCCCGACAATTGTTTCCACATTGGCAAGGTTCAGTCTTCTGCAACGTCCCCGGAGATATGCGAGAGAAGATTCGTCTATGTCATTTGCATAGACTTTTCCTGTTTGGCCTACTTTTTTTGCGAGAAGCACAGTATACCTTCCGCGACCAGCTCCTATTTCACCAATTATCATTCCGGATCTGACACCAATTGCCTTAAAAACAGTTTCCGGAGGCTGGCGTTGATTAAGTCCTGTTTCCCATGGCTCGGAAATGTCATTTTGACCAAACAGTCCAGTGGATATTAGTAAAAACAATCCAGTCATTTTCAACATTTGAATAGTCATTTTGAGCGTTTTCATGGCAGTAATTTGAATTAGTTTCATGTTATAATACAAAATGAAGAGTTTTCCAGGAGTTTCAGAGTTTCAAAGTTTCAGTGTTTCGCATGCTCCAGGCCGTAAACCGCATGCCGTACGCTGTATCTCGGCTTGAGCGTTTTATGGACCGAATTGTCATATTATTCCAATTCTCCTGGCATAAAGCAAGGCCTGTGTGGTATTTGCAGTTCTTGTTTTAGACAGGATTTTCTGACGATGGTTATTCACTGTATTTACACTGATAAAAAGCCTTGATGATATCTCTCCGCTATCGAGCCCCTGGCTGATTAATCTTAGGACCTGCGTCTCCCTCTTTGTAAGAAGGGTTCCAGAACCGAAACCGTCATCGTGGGTGAACAGGTGCAATTTCCCGGTCCTCATATTTATCATCCTTCTTTGCGGTTTCTCATCACCGGCCCTTTCAGAGAGCAGCTCGGTGACGATTAACGCCAGCCACGATTTTCCGGAAATGTCCTGTTTCAGAACAATGAACTGATGTATGAACCTCATGTATATCCCTGCTGCGTTCTTTACCCTGAAGTCATAAATCAGTTTGAATTCTTTCTTTTCAGAAGCCGGGAGATTCCTGTAAAACTCATGTGCCTCATTCTCCGTCTCCAGAACAAAGGGTAAATCTGACGGATGTATCATTGAATGAAAAACTTCAAAATCATCGCTTTCAAGGTCATTGGGATTATTATATCCCAGCATTCTCTTAAACTTTGAACTCTTCAGCAGATAAATATTCTTATGCAAATCGAAAACTGTATAGGTACAGTTCTCAATCTCAGATAGCCTTTCAAGCAACCGGATCTCTGGTTCGACCTTAAGATAATCCTCATTGCTTACCTGGCACGAATGTTCTTCAGTATTCTGCCTGTGCTGAGCGATGAGCTGGTTAATACCTTTTGACATAAAAATGATGATGATTAACTATTTCCTGTCAGAAAATCCTTAATGAAATTTGCAATTAAAATTAAACAATCAGATAATGAAGACAAAAATAAATGTTGACCTTGGACAAATTCAGAAGACACTTTTCATGCCGGTATGGGCAAGAGCTGCTGAAACCAGGAAGAAGAACCCCGTTTTGGCCGACTCCACAGCGGTGGAGATAATAGAATCGGTTGATTTTGATTTTACCCCGATGGCAAACAACCTAAGGGAGATCAACCAGGTAGCCTGGATAGCCAGGTGCATGAGATTCGACAGGATAGTCAGTAATTTTATTCACGATCATCCTCATGGAACAATAGTGAATATAGGTTGCGGCCTTGATACCACTTATGAGAGATTAAATGTCAAACCCGGATGGTGGTACGACCTCGACCTGCCTGATGTTATTGAACTTAAAAGGAAATTCGGTGAGGAGACAGCCAGAAGAAAATTTATTGCAGGATCATTCCTTGAAAGCGATTGGTTTGACAAGATTGCGATAAATGACAGCATCCTGTTTATCGCAATGGGGGTATTTGTTTATTTCACCGAAATTGAAGTCAGGGATTTCATATGCAGGATCGCAGAAAGGTTTGACAACGCTGAGATGTTCTTTGATGTCACTTCTCCAAAAGGAGTGGAAATCGCCAACCAGGTGATCACTAAATCAGGACTGGATTCAGGGTCTTTCTTTAAATGGGGTTTAACCGATAAGTCGGTCATAACATTTTGGGACAAGAGAATAAGCCTTATCAATACGTATCATACATTCAGGATTGAAGGACTTGACCTGACGGAGGAGAACAAAAACATTGCATTGATCTCTGACTCTCTGGATATCCAGTATATGGTACATTTGCGTATAGGGTGAGGGAGACTCAGTACACGTCACCTGCCTGGGTTCCAGGCGGCAGTGGCATTCCGTTTAATCATTTGACAATTTTTATGTCGGATTGTTATAGTTTATTACCAGCTTCTAAGGTCATGTTATTTATCAGCCATATTAGCAGTATGATGAAGAACATCATTAACCATAATTTCAAGAAATCTGCCCGGTTCCTCAAACATCGGGCTGTGAGCCGAGTTTTCAAACGAATAAAATCCTTTTAAAGGGGACTGTAATTCTTTAAGATATTCTTTTGAAAGGTCATGATTTACGGTCAGGTCATATTTGCCGCTTAAAAAATATGCCGGAATATCAATCCCTGGCACTTCATTTTGAATATTCAGACTTATGACTTGCCTGCGGAGCCCTGATTTATTTACAAACGAAAATTTTGAATGCCATATGTTGAACTTTTCCCTCAATGTATATGCCCTGCACAGCCAGACAGGATAGAAGACCCCTGACATTATTGATTTCATATTATGCATTGTGCCAATGCCCAGCTCGTGCATGGATTTATCCCTTAAAACCGAATTAAAGAATGGCAATATGAATGAATCATCTCGAAGGAGCGGGTATTTTGCAAATGCTGACAGCTTAGCGGAATCTCCTTTTGATCGGTACTGATCCAGCATGAAATTGTATGCAATTTTTTCAGATTCTGCCTGGCTCGTTATCTGAGAAATTCCAACGTATGCATGAAATAGCTGAGGCGAACCGGCAACCGCACGGATGGCGAATGCTGTGCCACCTGAATGCGCCATAATGTATATTTTTTCTTTTTTAAATCGATCCCGTAAATAATTCGTCACTTCAATTGCATCGGATGCAAGCTGCTCAAGGGTCATGCTCGCAAGGGTAACCCCGGGTGAGCAGGAAGCGCCGCCACCACGTTGTTCCCAGTAACAAACTGTAAAGTAATCCTCAAGCCCTGCAGGGTATTTTTCAACAAGGAAATATTCTGAGAAGGATGGACCTCCGTGTACAAA
>JBLNAO010000403.1:0-6910 GCA_050259395.1 Chloroflexota bacterium | reverse complement strand
GGGTAAGTTATATAGTAGGACACAAAGAAGAGCGAAGGACGCAAAGTTTATCTTTGTGTCCTTTTTCATTACTGGAGCATCACCGTGCATCAACATTTCTTTCCCTGATATGTTAAACATTAAACTTCTAAAACCACAACCATGGCATTCACACTTCAACCAGGCGACAAAGCAATAGATTTCAGGCTTCTGGCAACAGACGGGAATGAATACAGCCTTTCGGATTTCAGCAAGTTCAGATACCTTGTAATCTTCTTTACCTGCAACCATTGTCCATATGTCCTCGGTTCTGACGAATTAACACGCGAAACAGCAAATAAATATTATTATAAAGGCGTTGGCTTTGTAGGAATTAACGCGAACAGTGAGAATACTTATCCGGAGGACAGTTATCCCAACATGATCAAGAGAATGGAGAGTCACCGGTTCCCATGGGTTTACCTTCATGACAAAACCCAGGAGACAGCACTTGCCTTCGGGGCACTCAAGACTCCTCATTTCTTTGTTTTTGACGAAAAAAGGACGCTGGTTTACACAGGCCGGGGCGTTGATAATCCGAAGGATCTCTCGAGAATGGCAGTTAATGATCTCGACAGGGTACTTGATGAGCTGACATCTGGAAAGCCAATCTCAGTGAAGATGACCAACCCGATAGGATGCACGGTCAAGTGGGAGGGTAAAGACGCGCACTGGATTCCGGCGGATGCCTGCGATCTTGTCTGATCATGGAGCAAGCCGTGCGATGATCCAATAATCTCCTTTTCGCGTGTAAGTTATCCTGTCGTGAAGCCTGTTTTCGCGGTCTTCCCAGAATTCGAACCATTCAGGTATAATCCGGTAACCACCCCAGTGATCAGGCCTGGGTATGGGAAAACCTGAATAGACACTTTTATAATGCGTGAATTTCTCTTCAAGGCAATCCCTGTCCGGTATCCCGGAACTTTGGTCGCTTGCCCAGGCCCCGAGCTGACTATCACGCGGACGTGTTGCAAAGTATGCGTCAGAGATGGCAGGTGCAACTTTTTCGGCTGATCCTTCGATTCTTACCTGCCTTTTACTCTCAGGCCAGTAAAACAGCAGGGCAACCTTATTGTTTTTCCCTATCTGAACACCTTTTTTACTATTGTAATTCGTGTAAAAAGTGAAACCTGTTTCCCCGTGATCCTTCAGCAGAACAGTCCTCACGGAAACCTTCCCGTCGGCAGAGGCTGTACCCAGGAAGACTGACTCAGGGATTTCAACATTTGCGGCAAGATGCTCCCTGTACCATTTGTCAAACTGTAGAAACGGGTTCTGTGAGACAGTTTTTTCCGAAAGCGCTTCCTTCATTATATTAAATTTACAGGATGTTGCCGGATAACATTTGAGATTGTCTCATTGTTCTTCTGCAGAATCTGATTTAACTTTGTTAAATATTTGACTAAACTGAAAAATTATGAGCAACAGAAGAAAAAACCTGGCAGTAAAAGCCTTTTTTTCAATCGTCATGATTGCATTTATGATCTCGTGCAAACCCAGGATGGTATCGAACCTAACTGAATCACCTGTAATACCCAAACCTGTATCAGTCAATGGCACAGGCGACTGGTTTGTGCTTGGGGAAAAAACTGTTATATACTATCCTGACGGCAATGAGGAAGTACACGCGATAGCACGTTACCTTGGTGAGAGGCTTAAACCTTCTACCGGTTACACTCTTGAGCTTGTACCGACAAAGGAGGCAAAGAATGTAAGTATATACCTCGAACTGCTGGCCGATGGTTCCACCGGGGATGAGGGATATAATCTCGATATAACACCCGAGCTTCTCAGGCTTTCTGCATCATCTCCGGCAGGTCTTTTCAGGGGAGTACAGACCGTCATGCAGCTTCTTCCTGCTTCAATCGAGCAGAAGACTCTCCAGGAGGGCCTGTGGCAGATCCCTACCGGAGCGATAAGCGATCGTCCTGATTATGCCTACAGGGGCTTGATGCTCGATGTTGCACGTCATTTCTTCACGGTTGACGAGGTAAAGAAGCTGATCGACCAGATCTCGAATTACAAGATAAACTTCCTTCACCTTCACCTTTCAGATGACCAGGGATGGAGGATTGAGATCAAATCATGGCCGAAACTGACTGAAATCGGCGGAAAAACCGAAGTTGGAGGGGGTGAAGGCGGCTTTTACACACAGGAACAATACGCTGACATAGTCAATTATGCTGCACAACGCTATATTACAATTGTTCCCGAGATAGATATGCCAGGTCACACAAATGCTGCACTGGCTTCATATCCCGAACTTAATTGCAATGGGAAAGCAACTGAGATTTATACCGGAACTGAAGTCGGTTTCAGCAGCTTCTGTACCAAAAAGGAGATTACCTACAAATTCATTGACGATGTTGTGAGGGAAATCTCGGCAATAACACCCGGTCCATATTTTCACATGGGAGGCGATGAGTCGCACTCCACTAAAAAAGAGGACTACATACCTTTTGTAAACAGGGTACAGGAAATTGTTGCTTCTCATGGCAAACAGGTTATCGGATGGGACGATATTGCAATATCTACCCTGAAGCCAAACACCATTGCGCAGCACTGGGCAAGTGTGAAGAACGCCAACATGGCAATAGCACAAGGTGCAAAGATTCTGATGTCGCCGTCAACAAAAGCTTATACAGACATGCAATACGACAGCACCTCGAAGTACGGGCTTCACTGGGCAGCGTATATTGAAGTCGACAGCGCTTATATCTGGGATCCTGCTCATTTAACACCCGGTATTGAAAAGCAGAATATCATTGGTATTGAGGCACCTCTTTGGGCAGAGACAATTTCAAATCTTGACCAGATTGAATATCTTGTCTTCCCGAGGCTTCCCGGATATGCAGAGATTGGCTGGACTGCACCCGCACTGAGAAACTGGGATGAGTACAGGAAAAGACTTGCCGCCCATGCTGAAAGATTCAGGAATTGGGGAATAGATTTTTATGAATCGAAGAAGGTGGACTGGAATCAGACCGGAACAAAATAGTACAGCATATTAAGAATGTGAATCCCCGGGATAGAAAATTTCCGGGGATTTTTTATTTAAGTTCCTGGATGCAGGTGATCTTAACAGGCACTGAAGGCCCGGGATAAGCAAGACATACGATAACGTTGTTGAAAGGATGGTCTTTCACTACCCTTGCTCCAACAAGATATTTTTTCCCGATAACCGGTTTGAAACCCTTCAGATCATCATTGATTGCGACTGGCTGCAGCCATTTCCTGAAATAAGTTCCTTCAACCCCTGCATTTACACTGTCGTTCAGGGCAAACCACATGTTTTCCCAAAGACCGGCACCGCAGATTGCTGATGAGGCAGTGACTTCTACCTGGCATTTATCTCCTTCGGGAAATATAACAGAATAGACATTCATATTCGAAGGTTTCCATTCAGCTGTTAAGGCTGTCGAAGAAGGCTGGCTGGCATTCAGAAGATTAACGACAACCTTTTCGTAGTCAATGGGACCTGTCAGGCCGGCAAGATCGAACGAAAGCGTTTCAGTGATAAGCGCCTTGCAGGCATCGCCATGAGCATCGTGTTTAAGCAGCAGGCTGGTCTGCGGAGGATAACTTTCAGCATAGGATTCGCTCCATATAATTTCAAAGGTATGCGGGTTGCAACCACCGGCGTAGGAGACTGTTGCAAATGCCGAATCGCCCTCGATCCGGAAATCAAGAATACTGAAGGAATTTCCTTTGTCCTCCATGTTGCCGCGAAGAACATTGCCAAACTCAGTGGCACTTCTAAGAAGAGTCACTCTTGCATCCGGCTGTATCGTTTTATTGTTTTCGCAGGCTGTAAATGCAAGAATAAGGGATATTGCAAAAAGAAGCGTTTTCATCGTTGTATCTTAATTGGTTAACATTCGGGCAGGTGAAAAGGATCAAAAAATGTACCAAAAGACCCAAAGACTTTTCACCGGCTTTATACATTGTAATTCAGGCTTTTCTTTAAATTTGATCAGACCAACTAACCTGTTATGAAAAGATTCTCTTTGTTCATCTCGATCTCGGTGCTTCTCCTCTTTGCAGGATGTTCCGCTGGCAACAAACCACTGGTAGTTAATTTTGAAGGGAAACAGTTTGAAAAGAAATGGGCCCTCAAAGAGTTAAACAGGAACCTTCCGTCCGACTGGTCGCAATACGAGTACCTGACTTTTGAAATGCGGTCATCGACAACCCAGAAGTTCGATCTGAAGGTCTTTGACACTGCCGGAGTGAGGAGGCTTACCATACAGCCATTCCAGGGAGCATGGGTAAGAGCTTCAATACCATTGATCCATTTCAGGACAAGAAACACAAAAGGAATGGACCTTGCGGCAATCGGGAAGACAGCAAGGCCTGGTTACTGGATTGGTTTTTCCAGCCAGGTTGGTTCCCTCGGCAAAATTGATTCCCTGAGTGTGTCCATGAGGCTTCCGATAAACTCACCAGTGCTCGAGATACGCAATATGGAGCTGACGATGGATGTGCGCGACACTATTTTCGGGCCGATACCACTTGCTGATGAATTCGGCCAATGGATTCCGGCCGACTGGACCGGAAAAGCCAGGACATCCGATGAGCTTATGGCTGCCTGGAGCCAGGAAGACAGTGAGCTTAAGCCAGGGGCATTCAAAATATCGAAGTACGGAGGATTCATGGATAAAAAAGTGAAAGCCACCGGATTCTTCAGGGTTGAGAAAATCGATGAGAAATGGTGGTTCGTCGACCCCGAAGGATATCTTTTTTTCTCCACGGGTTCGACAGGCATCAATCCACGCTCGGAATTTGCCAGGATAAAGGGCAGGGAATATATTTTCACTGCATTTCCGCCAACAGATGAAATTGCAAAGGCAATGCCTACGGCGCAGCAGCCGGCGGTCATGTCGAGACCGCAACCAAATTCTTCATTCTTTACCTGGAACCTTTACCGCAGGTTTGGCAATGAGTGGTACCGGAAGTGGAGCGAATTCACTATACGGAGGATGGACAACTGGGGATTGAATACAATTGCCAACTGGTCGGACGCCAACCTGGGAAGCAATTACAATAAGACCTATGTCGCCACCCTGAGAGGCTGGGGCATTGAAACAGGAATTATGGGCATGCCCGATGTTTATGATCCCGGGTATGCTGCAATGGTCGAAGATGCTGCAGAAAAGCAGTGTGCACCAAGGAAAGACGATCCATTCCTTCTCGGTTACTTCATAGGAAATGAACCGGCATGGCCAAACAGGGAATTGGAACTTGTAAATGTGATCCTGAAAGGTGAAGCCACACCCATGCAGGCTGCATGCAAAAAGTACCTGGAGGCTGGTGACACTCCCGAACGCCGCAAGGAATTCGTCTTTGAGACATATGCCCTGTTTATCAATACTGTTAATTCAGCAATCAAAAAGCACGATCCCAACCATCTCAATATGGGACTGAGGTTCGGAGGTTCCGCTCCCGAAGCAATTGTTAGAGCCTCCACGGGATTTGATGTTTTCAGCTTCAACAGTTATGGTTACACTGTCAACCCTGATAATATAAAAAGGTTTTATGATATCACCGGACTGCCGATGATCATCGGGGAGTTTCATTTCGGTGTTCCGGGAAGAGGTTTGGCTCCCGGCCTGGCTCAAACTATAAGTCAGGAGGAGAGAGGAGTTGCTTACCGGTACTATGTGGAGAATGCCGCGGCACATCCTGCGATAATCGGGACACACTGGTTCCAGTGGATAGACCAGCCCTCCACAGGGAGGAACGACGGGGAGAACTATAATATCGGCTTTGTTGATGTTACCGACAGGCCATACAATGAACTGGTTGCTGCTGCAAAGGAAACTTTCGGCAGGCTGTATTCTGTTCATTCCGGAAATGAACAACCTGTATCGAGGCAGGCAGTTACTCAATGAGAATAATCCTGTATGAATAAAACCACATCACCGGGCGGGGAACTTACCAGGTTAATTCCTTCACTCAGCTGGATCAAAGAGTATTCTCTTAAGCTTCTCGGCAACGATTCGATTGCCGGGGTCACACTGGCGGCATATGCGATACCTGTTTCACTTGCCTATGCAACACTGGCGGGTCTGCCACCGCAATACGGAGTATACGGGTACCTTATTGGCGGGATCTTTTATGCTTTGCTGGGAACCGGAAGACAGCTTGCCGTTGGTCCAACGTCGGCCATCTCGATGCTTATCGGGGTAACCCTTTCGACCCTGGCCGGCGGTGACGTTCAGAGATGGATAGGCCTTGCGTCATTATCGGCTTTTGTATTTGCGGGAATGAGTATCCTGGCTTACGTGCTGAGGCTGAGCAGTATCATAAATTTCATCAGCGAGACGGTACTGGTAGGATTCAAAGCCGGAGCTGCCATTGCGATCGGGCTGAGCCAGCTTCCGAAATTATTCGGAGTGCCCGGAGGAGGAACCACATCATTTGAGAGGCTTTCAATCCTCATCAGGCAGTTGCCGGATACCAACCTTGTCGTTTTCGTTTTCGGACTCATTGCAATAACTTTGATGATAACAGGAATCAGGCTTTTCCCAGGAAAACCTGTTTCAATCGTTATAGTAATCCTATCAATCCTGGCAATTTCTTTCACGGCACTGGGTTCGATGGGTTTTAAAACAGTGGGAGTGATACCGAGCGGATTGCCAGAACTGCATGTTCCACAATTTAATCTTGAGGATGTCGGTAAAATATTACCGCTGGCTTTCGCCTGCTTCCTGCTGGCGTATATCGAGAGTGTATCAGCTGCAAAGACACTGGCACAGCAGAATGGCTACGACATAGATTCAAGGCAGGAGCTTCTTGCACTCGGTGTTGCCAATCTTGCAACTGCTTTCGGGCAGGGATATCCTGTGAGCGGAGGCCTCTCGCAATCAGCTGTTAACGAGAAAGCCGGTGC
>JBLNAO010000402.1:0-2896 GCA_050259395.1 Chloroflexota bacterium | reverse complement strand
TATGACATACCTGTCCATGCCGCGCAGTTCTGCCTGAAAGCAGGTTGTCAGAATTTCCTTCTGGTCTCATCGGTGGGTGCAAACAGCAAGAGCAATAATTTTTACCTGAAGCTTAAAGGAGAAGTTGAAGATGAGCTCAGGAAGATCAATCTCAGGTCGGTTTCAATATTCCGTCCTTCGATGCTTCTTGGTGAAAGAGATGAGTTCAGGCCGGGAGAGATGCTTGGGAAAGCTCTTGCTGTTCCGCTTTCATTTTTGTTTCCTCCCAATTACAAGCCGGTTCCCGGGCGGAATGTGGCAAAAGCGATGATAGCTGCTTCAAAGCTCAGCCTGCCGGGATTTCATGTTTATCACTATAAGGAAATACTGGAACTGATAAAGTAATTTCCCCGATCGTGAAGGAAAGTTGATACTCTTTCAAATAGTTACAAAATTTTTGTAGATTTGATAAGAGCAATTAAACTAACCGACATGAAAAAAATTACCACCATTCTTCTATTGTGCCTGTTGTTTACAGGCACCGGTTTTTCACAGACCCCGCCAGCTGATGTGAAAGGAAGCAAGGATCACCCCCTGCTTACAAGAATGCCTGACTTCAGGATCACATCCTATACAGAAACTGAATTCGGAGCCCAAAGATTTTATGGGATCGACAGAAAAGAAAACCAGATCGAAGGTCATAAATATTATATCGAATACAGGCTTAACCCCGGTGTTGTCTCTCCCGGTGAATTAAAGATCAGGAGGAATGTCCAGGATGCACTGAAAAAGATCGGGGGGAAGGTCCTTTATGATGAGAACTTCAACAAATTTTCGACAATCCTTGTTGAGAAGGACGGTAAACAGACATGGATCGAGGTCAGGACCAATGACCAGTTCTATCGCCTGAATATTGTCGAAAGGGAAATAATGGAACAGGAAATGGTGGCAAATGCAGATGCGATGGGGAATGACATCAGGAATACCGGGCATGTATCTGTTTACGGGATTTATTTTGACACCGGAAAATCAGAGATCAAGCCTGAATCTGACCAGGCCATTGAACAGATCTCACAGTTGCTTAAAAAAGATGCCTTACTGAATGTTTATGTTGTAGGCCATACAGATAACGTCGGCACCCTTGATTCGAACATTAAGCTTTCACAGGAACGCGCTGTTGCAGTTATAAACATGCTTGTCTCAAAATACGGCATTCCTGCAACAAGGCTTAAACCTTATGGCGTAGCCTCACTTTCACCTGTGGCGTCAAACGATTCCGAGGATGGAAAGGCAAAGAACAGGAGGGTCGAGCTGGTGAAACAATAATCAGAAGTAGATTTCTGAAAATATTTTTTCGGCAGGGATTCCCTTTTCCCTGAGGATATGATAGACTTCATATATCATATTGCCATTCCCGCACAGGTAAAATGATGCTCCGGGAGATGACCGGTACTGAGGCAGAAGCTTTGTTACCCTGCCTTTTCTACCTCCGATACTCTCCCGCGATGTGCACAAAATATAACGGGCTGCCTCATACTCGCTTCTTTCGTATGCCTCATTGCTGTGCCGGACACCGTGTAACAGTGTGTAATCGATTCCGGGGTACGACCTTACAATGCTGTGGAAGGGCGATATGCCGGTGCCGGTAGCCACAAACACATGCTTCCCTGTCAATCTCTCCCCGGCCTCAATACCGAAAGAGCCGAAAGGACCGTTAACCTGCAGAAAATCGCCAGGTTTACACTGATTCAGCCTGACTGATACGTTGCCGTTACTGACCCTTTTAACAAGTATCTCGAGGTAATCATCTTTCTCACCGCTGTAAATTGAATACTCACGCTGATCGATATCCGTTCCGGCACCTGCAATGATACGCTGACCGGCCCTGAACTGAAGATTCAGCCTTTCAAACCTCAGAACGAATGTGTTTTCGGTAAGTGATCGTATCTGTTTAACAATGTGGTAGCCCAAAGAATCGTGTTTTTTTATGTGCCTGAAAATGAAGAACCAAGATAATTGCAAAAAAGGAACAAATAAGGTTTGCTGATTGTTAAAATTCAGGATAGTCATTACTGCTGATACATTAATTAATAACATACTGCAATGAGAAAATCAATAGGTTTTATTGGGGGAGGGAAAATCACAAAGATGCTGATCAGAGGCTTTGAGAACAGGAAAGTGAATTTCAAACGGGTTATTATCGCCGATTCAAATCCGCTTGTTTTTGACAGGCTGAAGAATGAGTTTCCATCAGTACATGCCGACAGCGCTTCGGTGGCTGCAGCACAGGACATCGTTTTTCTTGCAATTGATCAGAAACTGCTTATGGATACTCTGGGGCTGATAAGCAATGAATTCAAGAGTAACACAATTGTCGTATCGCTTATTCCTGAAATAAGTATGGCAAAGCTGGCGCTCAGGCTGCCGAATGTGAATAAGATGGCCAGGATTCTTCCGACATCTGCCACATTTATAAATAAGGCATATGTTCCGATTGCATTTTCGCCTGATTTCCCGGCTTCGGAAAAAGATGATGTTGTTGGACTTTTCGGCCACCTGGGCAAGGTGATCGAGGTGCCTGAGGATAAGCTACAGACATACTTCACCATGTCCTCCGTAATACCAGCTTATTTCTGGCACCAGTGGAAGGAGCTGATAAGCATGGGAACCGAAATGGGCCTGACAGAAAGAGAAACCGTGGATTTTCTTGGAGAATCGGTATTATCCTCGCTCGATATGAGTTATAGATCGGGTTTGCCTGAAGAGGAGGTAATCAGTTACATGCCTGTAAACCCGGTTGAGGAAAATGATTCTGAAATCAGAGGGATATACAGGAAAAGACTTATCGATCTGTACAGGAAGGCCAGGCCCGAGGTTGCTGAAAGAGCTTCAGGACCGGAAGTACGGTAGATGCAAA
>JBLNAO010000401.1:0-2919 GCA_050259395.1 Chloroflexota bacterium | reverse complement strand
TTTGTAACAAATGTTACAATTTGCTTTTCAGGAATTTCCCGGTATGTGATGTTTCACAGTTCACCAGGTCCTCGGGTTTGCCTTCAAAAACAAGGAAGCCGCCTGCTTCACCGCCTTCAGGCCCCAGGTCGATCACCCAGTCGGAACTTTTAATAACCTCGAGGTTATGTTCGATAAGGACTACAGAGTGACCGTGTTCCACCAATGCATTAATCGATTTAAGAAGCTTGTTGATGTCGTGGAAATGGAGGCCTGTCGTAGGTTCGTCGAATATGAAGAGCATGTGACCGCACGAACGTTCCTGGCTGAGGAAATATGCAAGCTTCACCCTCTGGCTTTCACCTCCCGACAGTGTGCTCGAAGACTGTCCCATCTTAATATAACCAAGACCAACATCTGAAAGAGGCTTCAGCTTTTCAACTATCTTTTTTTCGCTTCTTCCCGGGTGCGAGCTGAAAAGATCTATTGCCTCATCAATGGTCATTTCGAGCATGTCGTAGATATTCTTGCCGTGATATTTTACCTCCAGGATCTCCCTTTTGAATTTCATTCCCTTGCAGACCTCGCAGGTGAGCTCCACATCGGCCATGAACTGCATCTCCACCCTTATCACACCTTCTCCCTGGCATTCCTCGCAACGGCCTCCCTCGATGTTGAAAGAGAAATGCGATGCTTTGAAATTGTTTTGCACCGAAGCCTGTAGCTCTGCATACAGCTTTCTGATCTCATCATAAGCTTTCAGGTAAGTTACGGGATTTGACCTGCTCGACCTGCCAATGGGGTTCTGGTCCACGAGCTCGATCCCGGTAAGACCAGCCACATCCCCGGAGATCTCCCTGAACTGGCCGGGCTTAAGGTTATTCCCGGCGATCCTGTTTGAAAGATACTTATATAATATATCCGAGACTAAAGATGACTTGCCCGAACCGCTTACTCCTGTCACAGCTGTGATAGTATGAAGGGGAAATTTTACATCAAGATCTTTAAGGTTGTTTTCCCTTGCGCCCTTAACTTCGATAAAACTGTTCCATTTTCTTCGCACTTTCGGAACAGGGACTTTCATTCTCCCGCTAAGATAACCTGCGGTGAACGACTTGTTCGCAACTGAAAGATCAAGCCCACCCTGGTATACTATCTCACCACCGAGCCTTCCCGCTTCCGGTCCCAGGTCTATTATTTCGTCTGCGGCCCTTATGATTTCCTCTTCGTGCTCGACAACTATCACCGTATTGCCCAGATCCCTTAGATCTTTAAGAATTTTTATAAGCAGGTTGGTGTCGCGCGGATGAAGCCCTATGCTCGGTTCATCTAGAATATACATCGATCCCACCAGGTTGCTTCCCAGCGATGTTGCCAGGTTGATTCTTTGCGATTCTCCCCCTGATAAAGTCGAGGAAAGCCTGTCGAGAGTGAGATAGGAGAGACCGGTATCCATCAGGAATTTTAACCTTATCACAATTTCCTTCATGAGCCTTTCCGAGATCTTTATATCGCTCTCATCAAGCTTCAGCGACGTCATAATGCCGTACAGCTTATCGACAGGCAACAAAACAAGATCCTGAACGGATTTTCCGTCTATCTTTATGTACCCTGCTTCTTTGCGGAGCCTGGTTCCGTTGCACTCGGGGCAGATGGTTTTCCCACGGTAGCGGCTCAATAGAACACGGTATTGAATTTTGTATTTCTTTTCTTCGAGATGCTCAAAAAACCGGTCAATTCCATAGAAATACCTGTTCCCTTTCCATAAAAGCTGCTTTTGTTCCGGAGAGAGCTGGTAATACGGACGGTGTATGGGGAAGTCGAACATGTGGGCATTCTCTACAAGCCTTTCCTTCCATTTTTTCATTGATTCTCCTTTCCAGCATACAACGGCATCGTCATACACCGACAGGTTCTGATCGGGAATGACCAGGTTCTCGTCAATGCCAATCACCTTGCCATAACCCTCGCATACAGGACACGCCCCTAATGGATTATTAAAGCTGAACATGTACTCGTTCGGCTCCATGAAAATGATTCCATCCTCTTCAAACAAATTCGAAAAATTCTCTCTCTCGGTCTTCCCGTTGGTGACGACCACCTGGCAAAATCCCTTTCCTGTCTGGAATGCTGTTTGCGCAGAATCTGCAGCCCTGCTGAAAGTGTCTGAAGTATGATCTATGATAAGCCTGTCGATCACAATGCTAATATGCTGACCCGGGGTGAACCTGTCATAGGATTTCAGCTCGTCGAGCCTTATCATTTCACCATCAGCTTCAATACGATTGAATCCCTGCTTGTTAAGGAATGCAAAATAGTCAGCAACTTTAATATTATCAGGAATCTCCCCGGCTGATGCAATTATTACCTTTGTCCCTTGCGGGAGCGATGCAAGGAAATCAACGATATCGTCGGCACTGTGTTTTTTGACCTCTTTCCCTGAAACGGGCGAGTAGGTTCTGCCAATTCTTGCAAAGAGAAGCCTGATGTAATCGTAGATCTCTGTGGAAGTTCCAACAGTTGACCTTGGATTACGCGAATTGACTTTCTGCTCAATTGCAATGGCCGGTGGAATGCCGTTGATGAAGTCCACTTCGGGCTTGTTCATTCTCCCGAGAAACTGACGGGCATAAGCCGACAGGCTCTCGACATAGCGTCTCTGTCCTTCGGCATAAATGGTATCGAAAGCCAGCGATGATTTCCCTGAACCGGAAACACCTGTAATAACCACAAGCCTGTTCCTCGGGATTTTGAGACTAACGTTCTTCAGATTGTGTACCCTTGCCCCTCTGATCTCAATAAAACCCTGCATCACTTCGCTTTATAAAAATGTTAAAATTCTCTTAAAAGTGCAAAAGTAATACATTCGTATGATTTTTTTTGTTTCTTTGTGAATACAAACCAATCT
Organism: Chloroflexota bacterium; assembly: GCA_050259395.1. Lineage (GTDB taxonomy): Bacteria > Bacteroidota > Bacteroidia > Bacteroidales > VadinHA17 > LD21. The sequence continues at coordinate 32 of JBLNAO010000401.1, read as the reverse complement.
AAAAAAGGAGGACTGCCTATTCAACATCTCTA
>JBLNAO010000400.1:0-7594 GCA_050259395.1 Chloroflexota bacterium | reverse complement strand
CCTGCATTCCTGATCTTTGATTTTGCAATTTCTATCTCCAGGACCGGGGCTCCGTCGAATTTTTTCAGATCTTCCATGATCTCACGTGCTTCATCGAGCTCCCGTATTATTAAATCAATGGTTGCATTGAAATCCATACTGATTGATATTAATATAACGAACCATTTTCCTTATTTTGCAAAATTAATTATTATTCCACAAGAGTTCGCGGAAAAACTTCAATTCTCTGGTAATAACAGACATAAAGATGGACTTTATTGAAAACTCAGAAGGAACGGCATTCAGGCGTGGGTCAGTCGAAGTTATTACCGGTTCGATGTTCTCGGGTAAAACAGAAGAACTGATCAGGAGGCTCAGGAGGGCACGGTTTGCAGGACTGAATGTCGAGATCTTCAAACCTTCACTTGATAAAAGGTACTCTGAAATACACGTGGTTTCGCACGATGAGAAATCAATTAATTCGACTCCTGTAGATAGTGCGTCTTCAATATTGCTTCTTGCCGGCGGTGCAGACGTTATAGGTATCGATGAAGCTCAATTCTTCGACAGCTCGCTTGTCGATGTCTGCAACGGGCTTGCCGATGACGGCGTGAGGGTGATCGTGGCAGGACTCGACATGGATTTCCTGGGTAACCCTTTTGGACCCATGCCGGCGCTGCTTGCAATAGCCGAAAGCATCACAAAAGTTCATGCGATTTGCATGCGTTGCGGAAACCTTGCACAGTATTCCTTCCGGAAATCCGATGAAGAAAGTGTTGTTTTACTGGGTGAAAAAAACCTTTACGAGCCTTTGTGCAGGAAGTGCTACAACGCAGCAACAAAAAGGAAATCATGAAAATTTCTTCAGCAGATCTTGCAGTGATAACAGGCGGGAAGCTGTATGGCCTTCGTGACATTCCAGTCAATGATGTCATTACAGACAGCAGGGTCTCTGCTTACACGGAAGGGCTTGTATTTTTTGCGATCCGTGGGAAGAATCACGACGGGCACCAGTTTCTCATTAACCTTTATGAAAAAGGAGTGAGAGTGTTCGTTGTTGACAAGCTTGTTCAGGAGATCAAAGAATATTCGGATGCTGCCTTCATTGTAACTTCGAACACTGTAACAGCTTTGCAGAAACTTGCAATATATAAAAGAAAGGAATTCAGATCACCTGTTATTGCAGTAACCGGAAGCACCGGGAAAACAATAGTGAAGGAGTGGCTTGCAGATATTCTGGGACTGACGATGCCTGTAATAAGAAGCCCGAAAAGTTATAATTCACAGATTGGCGTTCCTCTTTCCGTGCTTAAGCTCGATGATAAATATAAAATAGCAGTGTTCGAAGCAGGCATTTCGATGCCTGGAGAAATGGAGCATCTCCGGAGGATCATAGAACCTGAAACCGGTGTCATCACAAATATAGGAGATGCACACAGCGAAAACTTTCCTGACAATGTGGTGAAGGCATCCGAAAAGCTGAAATTGTTCGTCAATTCATCATCGATTGTTTATTGCAGTGACCATGAAATCATCAGCAACCTGATCAGGAACGATAAGAATCTCAGCAGGAAGGATCTTTACGGTTGGTCGGCAGTTGACAGGGATGCCAGGATCTTTGTCATAAAGATTAATGAAGAGGGTGGAAGAACCTCACTTACAATAACTTTTAACGGGAGCACTCATCGTTTTTACATACCATTCTCAGACGGGGCCTCGGTTGAGAATGCAATAACAGTGGCCAGCACATGCCTTGCAACAGGTATTGATCCGGCTATTATCGGGAAAGGACTATCAGGCCTTGCTTCAGTGGCAATGAGGATGGAACTCAAGAGCGGCATAAACAACTGCAGGCTCATTGAAGACTATTATAATTCCGATCCGGGTTCGCTTGGCATGGCGGTCGAGTTCCTGAAATCTCGAAAAGGAAGGAAAGCCACCCTTATCCTCTCTGACTTTGTGCAAAGCGGCAGGGAAGAAGCTGAGCTTTATGGAGAAGTGGCCGACCTTGTAAGAAGGACGGGTATCTTCCGTTTTATCGGAATTGGCAAGGCTTTGATGCGGAACAGGGCGCTATTTGAAAGTTCATACAGGTTTTTTGACACGACTGATGATTTTATAAGATACTTCAACAGCAACGAATTTCATAATGAGATTATTCTGCTGAAAGGTGCAAGGATCTTCGAGTTCGAGAAAATCGCACATCTACTTGAGGAACAGATCCATCAGACTGTCCTTGAGGTCAGCCTCGATGCACTTTCATCTAATATTAATGAATTCAGGAATCATATCAATCCAGGGACACGGATTATGGCCATGGTCAAGGCTTTTGCCTATGGAGCCGGCCCTGCTGAAATCGCAGGACTCCTGGAATACCAGAGGATAAGCTACCTTGCAGTCGCCTATGCGGATGAAGGTGTGGAGCTCAGGAATGCGGGTGTTTCATTGCCTGTTATGGTAGTTAATCCCGATCCTGCCGCACTCGACCTGATGATAAGGTACTCACTCGAGCCCGAGATTTTCAGCTTCGAATCACTTGACAGGTTTGTGATCGCCGCATCGCGTCACGGCCTGATGAATTACCCCGTTCACATCAAAATTGATTCAGGAATGCACCGGCTTGGGTTCATGCCTGATGATTTGCCGGCTCTTTGCGAAAAGATCAGGTCTACTGAGAGCATGAGGATCATCTCTGTATTCTCCCATCTTGCCGCCAGCGAGGATCCCGGGCTTGATGAATTTACTCACAGGCAGGCTTCAGTCTTTATGAAAGCAGCCGGGCAGATCAGTGAAGCTGCAGGTTACCCGATAATGAGGCACCTCCTTAATTCATCAGGGATAATCAGGTTTCCGGAGTATCAGTTCGAAATGGTAAGGCCCGGTATCGGCATATATGGTGCAGGAAACATTGAGGGAATATCTCTGAGGCCGATCAGCCGTTTCAAGACCAGGATTTCACAAATAAAGAGGATCAGGGCAGGAGAGCCGGTGGGTTACAGTTGTGCCGATGTCGCAGATCATGAAAGGATAATTGCTATACTTCCGGTGGGATATGCCGACGGGTTGAGGAGAAAGCTCGGGAATAGCAGGGGCAGCCTGTTCATTAATAAGAGGAGAGTGCCTATAATAGGAAATATTTCAATGGATATGTGCATGGCAGATGTGACCGGATTAAATGTCCGCACTGGCGATGAAGCGGAAATTTTTGGTGAAAACATCACCGTGGATGAGCTGGCAAGGCTTTGCGAAACAATTCCTTATGAAATACTGACTTCAATACCCCGCCGGGTGAAAAGAGTTTTTTTCAGGGAATAGCTCAGCAGCAGCGGCTCATCAGCTCGAGGTTCGAAACTTCAAGAATGCTTATTTTCCTGCCGGTAATCTTAATATTGCCTTCAGAAGCCATGCTCGACAGCGTTCTTATCGCATTCGATGTTGTCATGTTCGAAAGGTTGGCAATGTCCTGTCTTGAAAGAGCAACGCCGATAGTTTTACCATCGGCCTCATAGCCGTAGATTTGTCCAAGAAGGAGCAATGACTCGGCAATCCTTCCCCTTACATGCTTCTGCGTAAGCGAAACCATACGGTGCCCTGAAATATTGAGCTCTTCAGCCACAAGTTTCAACAGCCTGAATGAAAGTTCAGGGTTCTTTTTGATGATCTTAATAATAGCGCTGCTTTCAAAAATGCATAATGCAGATTCTTCTATAGCCCTTGCAGATATAGTGCATTTATACTCCGAGAAAACCGATTCGTATCCGATAAGGTCGTTTTTCCTTACAAGGCGGAGAATCTGCTCCCTTCCTCCGGGGCCATTTTTAAATACTTTGACTTTACCCGATACCAGGCAGATCAGGCCGGTGATCCTGTCACCTTCCCTGAAAAGGAATGCTCCTCTCTTTACAATCCTGATGGAATGATGCTGGGATAATAATTCTTTCTCCTTCTGGGTGAGTCCTTTGAACAGGGAGTTTTCGCCTTCAAGGCATTCGTTAATGCATAGGTTCAGGTCAGACATCAGGTATCTGTAAAACAAGTGCCAAAATATAGAAAAGTAGGATTAAAAAAACGATTTAACATTTTTTAACACTGTCATTTACAGTATAATGCAGAGATTATGGCAAACTCAGGGGACAGCAGTTCAATATTTTGCCACCAGCGGCATTCTCCGTCCTGCGCCAAAAGCTTTTGATGAGATCCTCAGCATGGGTGGGGCCTGGTAACGTTTGTATTCGTTATAGTTGATGAGCCTTATGACCTTTCGGACTGTCTCGGGATCAGCTCCTTCGTTGATGATGGCTTCCGGAGTTTTTTGCAGCTCAATGTATTTAAAGAGTACCGGATCGAGAATACTGTAGTCAGGCAGGGAATCAGAATCAAGCTGGTCCGGCCTGAGCTCAGCCGAAGGAAGCTTGTTGATTGTGTTTAAAGGAATAATCTCGGATTCCCTGTTGATATAACCTGCCAGCTTATAAACATCTGTTTTGTATACGTCACCTATCACGGAAAGTCCGCCGGCCATGTCGCCGTAAAGGGTGCCGTAACCAACCGCGGCTTCACTCTTGTTCGATGTGTTAAGAAGAATGAAGCCTGTTTTATTTGAAACTGCCATAAGCAGTATCGCCCTGATTCTTGCCTGGATATTTTCCTCGGTAATATCCTTTCCGGCGCCGCTGAAAACAGGTTCAAGGACAGTTTCAAAGGCTGTAAATGGTTTTTCGATGCTGACTATATCGTATTTAACCTTCAGGTTTTCTGCAAGATCGACTGCGTCCTTTACAGAATGATCTGTTGAATATCTCGACGGCATCAGAAGCGCCCTCACATTCCTGTGTCCCAGTGCTTCAGCGGATATGCAAAGGCACACTGCCGAATCGATTCCTCCTGAGAGGCCGAGAATGCTGGACTTAAAGCCTGTTTTGGAAAAATAATCTTTTACCCCTGTCACCAGAGCATCGTGCATGAGGTTGACGGTGCCGGGATTTTTTACAGCGCCATTGCCGTTTTTGATTTCCTCAAGGCTATAGGTTCTTATATCCTCCTTGAAAAAAGGAAGACGGTCGGCAATCTCACCTTTCCCGTTGATTATTAGTGATGCTCCTTCGAAGATCAGCTCGGTATTGGCTCCTATCTGGTTCACCATAATTACCGGGACCCCGTATTTGACAGCCTTGGATCTGAAGATCATCTCCTTGGCCTCAATTTTTGAATATGAGAAAGGTGAAGCAGAAATGTTTATAAAAAGATCGGGTTTTTGCTTTGCAAGCTCATCGGCAGGTGAAACTGTGTAGAGCCTCGACCTCTCGAATTCGTTGTCGAATGGCTGTTCGTCCCACATGTCCTCGCATATTGTAACTGCAAGCTTCAGCCCTTTAAAAGGGATTACACTGAAATTTCTTTCTGGTTCAAAGTACCTGTACTCGTCGAAAATATCGTATGTAGGCAGAAGAGCTTTGTTGGCCGATGCTGTAATCTTTCCTTCCGAGAGCAGCAGCGCGGAATTATAAAGCTTCTTCCCCTGGGGGTTACTGTTGAGTGTCGGGGCTCCTACGATTGCGGAAATGCCACGGCAATGATTTGCTATCTCATTGACAGTCCTGCTGCACTTCTCAATGAAATCGTACCGGTCGAGCAGGTCAAGAGGGGGATAGCCGGGAATCGAAAGCTCAGAAAAGATAACAAGGTCAGCGCCGCCATCCTTTGCTTTGGCAATTGCACTGCAGATCAGATCCTTGTTTTTTTCAAAATCACCGATTGTATAGTTGAGCTGTGCGACAGAAATTCTCATCGATTCAGAAATTTATTCCAAGCCTGACGCTCAGGAGCTTATGCGTCACCTTGTCCTTAATCTGGATATTGTTCTCTTTGGTGATGTCGAGGAAGTTATTTTCAAAATTGAGTCCGGCAACCAATGCGGTGCTGCCACCGAGCGAATATTCAATACCGGCGGTAATATGCCATGACATGTTGAATATTTTCAGCTCGCCCGTTGCCTTTTCCCCTGAGATATCCAGTGAAGGAATGTCTGCTTTTCCGCCGATGGTGAACTTCGGATCAACCCCCACATTGGCAAAATATGAAACATAGCCGATTTCATTTGTCTGGAATTTCAGACCAATCGGAATTGAAAGGTATTGTATTTTGTAAATGACGGGATTCTGGGGAAGCACAGCGACTTCGATATTCGAAAATTCCATTACGGTGGTATCGGAACTTTTCAGTCTTCCTCCGGCGTTTATAATGTTTATCCCGGTTGAAAATGCATAATTGTTGCCGAAGTATTTGTTGAAAGTAAGTCCGAGATTAAAGCCCGGCCTGGCTCCGTCATTCATAGTTTGCCTTATATCAGAACCGAACCATGAAATGACCGGATCAAAATGAAGCCCGAAACTTATTCTTTCAGGATTGTCAGACTGTGCATTTGCCAGAAGAGGCATAAGGATAGCTAAGATTGTGATCTTAATCTTCATCAAACCCGGAAGTTTTCTCATAAGATGAATGTTTCGTTTTTCTCAGAGTCACTTTGTGAACCACAAAGGTTTTCATTGTAAAATTAACAAATATAAATAGAAGAAGTTATTAAATTTGTCCACCCTCGTAATAAACGGAATATGCGAAAGTTCATTGTAATTCCTGTTCTTGTAACTTTATTTTTCAATTTTTCTTCATGCAAAAGGGATCATTATAAAGTGAATACATCATCGATAAAAGTAAACATCGATGTAAAAAGACTCGAAAAAGATCTCTTCACCCTGAACCCGGAGGGGATTTCTGCAGCAATACCTTCATTAAAGGAGAAATACACGGATTTTTTGCAGCTCTTCAGCTATGTGATCAAAGCAGGTAATGTAAATGATTCAGCTTTCAGCGACATGCTGGTCAGGTTTTGTACCGACCGGCAGAACAACGAGGTTTATAACTACACAATGAGGGTCTATCCCGACGTTTCAGAGATAAAGAGCGATCTTGAAGATGCTTTCAGGCATTATCTTCATTATTTTCCGGGAAGAACCATTCCTGATGTTTATACCTGCATTACAGGGTTCAACTACAGCATAATAACCGGCGATTCCGTTCTTGGAATAAGCCTCGACCGTTATCTTGGATCCGATTGCCAGTATTATCCTGAACTTGGGATTTACGACTATATCTCATCAAGGATGACACCCCGGTATGTGGTTCCTGACTGCATGTACGGCTGGGCTGAATCGGAATGGACCTACGATTCTGCGGGGTATTCGTCTGATAATGTCATGGCAAGGATCATCCATGCCGGGAAACTGAAATATTTTGAAAAATGCATGTTGCCCGGAAAACCTGATGAAATAATATTCGGATTCACGCCTGAGCAAATGACTTTCTGCCGGAACAACGAGCTTCAGATGTGGCAGTACCTCATCGAGCACGATCTGCTGTTCAGCACCGACCAGTTCGAGATACGGAAACTTGCCGGTGAAGCTCCCTTCACAGCATATTTTACAAAAGAATCACCCGGAAGGGCCGCAACATGGCTGGGCTTCAGGATAATAGAATCGTATATGAAGAGAAACCCCGATTCTAAAATGGAAGAAATGCTGAACGACAAGGATTTACAGGGTATACTCGCTAAAGCGAA